>JBKJSO010000341.1:0-3401 GCA_046595835.1 Acidimicrobiales bacterium
GCGGCATGGCCGGCGAGCACCAGGTCGACGGCGCCCGCACGGCCCTCGGGCACGCCTATGGCGGCGGCTCGCAGTTCTTCGCCATGTGGGTCGTCGGATCGGACAAGCCATGACCACGACCGGCCGACTGGAGGGCAAGGTCGCGCTGATCACGGGCGCGGCGCGCGGACAGGGCGAAGCGGAGGCGCGACGCTTCGTGGCGGAGGGCGCCAAGGTGCTCCTGGCCGACGTGCTCGATGCTGAGGGTGAGGCCGTAGCCGAGTCCCTAGGCAGCGCAGCCGCCTACCGCCACCTCGACGTCACCTCCGAGGCCGACTGGGCCGCGGCGATCATCGACGCAGAGGAGCGGTTCGGGCCAATCTCCGTGCTCGTGAACAACGCCGGCATCCTCGACTTCGCGCCGATCCACAGGCAGGACGTGGCCAAGTTCCGCACCGTGCTCGACGTGAACCTCGTGGGGCCACTCATCGGGATGAAGACCGTCGCTCCGTCGATGAAGCGAGCCGGCGGCGGCTCGATCATCAACGTCTCGTCCAACGCCGGGATCATGGGGCTCCCGTCGGCCGGCGCGTACGTGTCGAGCAAGTGGGGGCTACGGGGCCTCTCGAAGACAGCCGCCCTCGACCTCGGTGCCATCGGGGTGCGGGTCAACTCCGTGCACCCAGGCGGCATCAACACCCCGATGATCGACTTCGGCACGGGCGACGAGTCACCGTGGGCCAAGGCCTTGCCGATGGGGCGCATGGGCCGGCCCGACGAGGTGGCCAACGTCGTCACGTTCCTCGCCTCCGACGAGGCGAGCTACGTCACCGGTGCCGAGTGGTCGGTCGACGGCGGCGCCACCGCTGGCGACCGGTCCATCTTCGGTCAGTGAGGATCCGGATCGGCTGACCTGAGCCGCTCGAAGGCCTCGCCTGGGCTTTCGCTGGCGCTGATGACCACCGATCGGATCACGCCCTCGTCAGGCAGCGCGGCGGCCTCGTGGAGGCGGGCCCGGAAGGACGCATCACCCGCATCGTCGCCTCCTGGCAGGAAGATGCGGACCGCCGATGTGGAGGCGAGGAGGCGGTCGGTGACGCGCATGACGGCCCGCACCCGCTCCGCGACTTCGGTCGCAAGTCGCGCGGCGGCTGTCTCCGGCACCTCGACCGAGACGAGCACATCGCCGGGGGCGGCACCGTTGAGCGCTTCGTAGAACGCCTGGGCGTCGTTGATGCTCGTGGGGATCGGGCCCCCGGCTGAACGAGCCGGGCGAGTCCGTCGGTCGTGGGCGACGACGCGCGCTTGGTTGTCGAGCCCGAGCCGACGGACGACGCCCTCCAGGTCCGCGAGATCGGGCTTGAAGACCACCGTTGGTCGGGTCGGGTAGTGGCTGATCTGCAGATCGTCGATCGTCTGGGAGAACACGATCGTGGTGGCCCCGACAGCCGCGGCCGCGACCACCATGTCGAAGTCCGTGTTGACGCCCATGGTGAGGTCGGCGATCACCACATCCGGTCGAGCGGCCTCGATGAGGGCCACGGAGCTAGCGGTGGTGGTGCCCACGCCGACGACCGTGTGCCCGAGGTCGTTGAGCATCACCTCGATCACACTGGTGTAGAGCTGATCGGTGTCGCAGAGCACGAAGCGCACAACACACCCCCGAATCCGCTTCTTAGCGCGTCAGGCTTCCCCATGCTTGGCACCCGCCGTGGCCTTGGCGGGCGCTTCGTCGGCCCGGTCGGGCCACCACGGCGGCGGGAAGACGGTGCGGTCGTCGCTGATGGGCTCGGCGTAGAACTGCGCCGCCCACTTGCGGAACTTCATGAAGGGCCCGTCGTTGTCGGCGAGGGCCGGTCGCACCAGGTGCGCCTTGTGCTCCCAGATGGGCTTGTCCTCGAGCACCTGCTTGTCGACCTCGCGCACGAAGGCGTTGCCCACGTTGCGGGTGGTGGCTTCGTCGCCCATCGTCTTGAACCGGAAGTTGAAGCGGATGATGCACTGGTCGCGGCTGATCGGGGTGGTGACCGCCAGGTTCAGCGTGTCGACGATGCCGGCGAACTCCACGATCGACATCCCGGGCCCGACCTGCCGGGAGTCGATGCGGCCCTCCATCACGCCGCGCGGCGTGGGGAACTTCTGACTCGAGCGCATCTGCGAGATGGGGAACGTGTCGGTGTCGTAGCTCTCCATCTCCGGCACCTCGGCGGTGTTGTGCACGTAGCGGAAGTGGGCGGAGTCGACGCCGTTCTCGGCCATCTCCTGCCACGCGGCGTCGACGACGTGCTCGGTGCGGATCACCGTGGACCACTCGGGGTCGCCGCTGAACTCTGGCACCTCGGGCACGTCCCACATCGGGTCGACCTCGGAGTCGGGGTGGTACCAGACCATCGACGTGCCGTTGCGCTCCGCCACCGGGAAGGTGCGCAGAGTGCCCTTGCGGTTGGTGCGCTCCGAGTAGGGGATGTCGGTGTTGGTGCCCTCGGCGTCGAAGCGCCACCCGTGGAAGGGGCACTGGATCTCGCAGCCCACCACCGTGCCACCGTGGCCGAGGTGAGCACCGAGGTGGGGGCAGAAGGCATCCTGTACGTGGAGGTCGCCGCTGTCGTCCCGCCAGGCCACCAGGTGGCGGTCGAAGTAGTAGATCGCCTTGGGCTGGCCGGCGGGGAAGTCCTCCGGGTAGCCCACGCAGAACCAACCGAAGGGGACGGGAAACGGGAAGCGGTCGGCCGCCATGGTCAGCCCTCCAGCTTGAAGACTCGCTGCGCGTTCTCGCGCAGGAACTTGGGCCACACGTCGTCCTTGAAGCCGACATGGGGCAGCTCGCTGAAGATCCGCTCGAGGGACAGCCCCATCGGGAAGTACCCGGCGTACATGACCTTGTCGGCGCCGCGGGTGTTGGCGTAGTCGATGATCGACTGCGGGTAGTACCGGGGCGCGAACGCCGAGGTGGAGTAGTAGAGGTTCGGCCACTTCAGCATGAGCTTGACCGCTAGCTCGTCCCACGGCTCGGCGCCGTGACGCATCACGATCTTGAGCTCCGGGAAGAACCAGCACACCTCGTCGAGCAGCTCGGTCTTCTGGCAGAGCATCGGCACGCGGGGGCCGGGCACACCGGTGGTGATGCAGATCGGGATGTCGAGCTCCACGCACTTCGCGTAGAGCGGGTAGTAGCGCTTGTCGTTGATCGGCACCTGTGGGTTCGTGCCCGCAGGGAACGTGGACGCCGCCTTCACCCCGAACTCCGCATGGGCGGCCACGAGGTCGCGCACGCCCTCCATGCCGAGGTTGGGGTTCACCTCATAGGACGCGAAGAACCGCTCGGGGTGCTCCTGGATCGCCCGGTTGGAGATCGATCGGCCCTTGCCGATGCCCACCATGGCCCGGTCGATGCCGAAGTGGTCCATCTCGCCGATCACCAC
>JBKJSO010000019.1:0-8107 GCA_046595835.1 Acidimicrobiales bacterium
CCCGGTTGCTGAGGCCCCGGTTGCTGAGGCCCCGGTTGCTGAGGCCCCGGTTGCTGAGGCCCCCGCCGAGCCGGTCCCCGACGAGTCCGCCCCCACCGAGGGCTGACCGCCCCGCGGCCTTCCCCCCACCCGATCGCACAACAGGAGCACACCCCCCCATGTCGTTCACCGCCAAGGACGTGCAAGCCCTGCGCCAGGCCAGCGGCGCCGGGATGATGGATGCCAAGCGCGCCCTCGAGGAGTCGGGCGGCGACTTCGATGCCGCTGCGAAGTCTCTGCGTGAGAAGGGCCTGGCCAAGTCGGTCGACCGGTCCGACCGGGAGAACACCCAGGGCGCCGTCGCCGTGGGTCGGGATGCCGGCGCGGCCGCCATCGTCGAGCTCAAGTGCGAGACCGACTTCGTCGCCAAGTCCGAGGAGTTCCTCGCTGTCCTCGACGCCCTCGTGGCGTCGGTGCTGGCCACCGGTTCCGTCGATGAGCACAAGGAGCGAGTCGACGACCTCAAGGTGACGCTCAAGGAGAACATCGACGTGGGTCGCGTGCTGCGCGTCGACATCGCGTCGGGCCAGGCCGTCGACACGTACCTGCACAAGCAGGAGGGTCGCGGCGTCAACGCCGTCATCGTCGTGCTCGACGGTGGCGACGCGGACCTGGCCCACGAGATCGCCGTGTCCGCTGCGTTCAGCAAGCCGCGCTACCTGCGTCGCGACGAGGTTCCCGAGGCCGATGCGGCCGCCGAGCGTGAGACGCTCGTGGGCATCACCCGCGCCGAGGGCAAGCCCGAGCAGGCCATGGACAAGATCGTCGAGGGCCGGCTGAACGCGTGGTACAAGGACCAGGTGCTCCTCGAGCAGCCGTACGCCAAGGACGACAAGCAGACGATCACCCAGCTGCTCGGTGAGGCCACCATCGCCCAGTTCGCCCAGGTCTACATCGGCTCTTGACCGACCTCCGCTACTCCCGGATCCTGCTGAAGCTCTCGGGCGAGGCCTTCGCCGGTGAGGACAACCCGATCGACGGCAAGGTGGCCGAGTTCGTGGCCGGTGAGATCGTCGAGGCGCGGGGGCTCGGCGTCGACGTCGCCGTCGTGGTGGGTGGGGGCAACATCTGGCGGGGGATGACCGGGGCTGGCGCCGGGATGGACCGCGCCCAGGCCGACTACATGGGCATGCTGGCCACCGCCATCAACGCCCTCGCCCTCCAGGACACCCTCGAGCGGCTGGGCCAGCCCACGCGGGTGCAGAGCGCGATCCACATGTCGCAGGTGGCCGAGCCGTACATCCGTCGCAAGGCGATCCGCCACCTCGAGAAGGGTCGGGTGGTGATCTTCGCTGGGGGAACCGGCAACCCGTTCTTCACCACCGACACGGCCGCCGCGCTGCGGGCCGTCGAGATCGAGGCCGCGGTGATGCTGCGCGGCACCCACTCGGGCGTCGAAGGGCTCTACACCGACGATCCCCGCACCAACCGCGACGCCACGCTGATCCCCCAGGTCAGCTACCTCGATGTCCTCAATTGGGGGCTCAAGGCCATGGACTCAACCGCGATCACGCTGTGCATGGACAACGCCCTGCCGATCGTGATGTTCGACCTCCTCGGGAAGGGCAACGTCCGGTCCATCTTGGAGGGGAAGCCGATCGGTACTGTGATCCGATGACCGCAGGAGAGGTCGCGCCCTGATGTCCGACGAGATGATCGCGCTCGTGTTCGACGATGCGCGGGAGAAGATGCACAAGGCCGTGGAGCACGCGCGGGCCGAGTTCTCAGGGGTGCGCACCGGTCGCGCCGCCCCTGCTCTGGTGGAGAAGATCATCGTCGACTACTACGGGAGCGAGGTGCCGCTCCAGCAGATCGCTGGGTTCCAGGTGCCCGAGGCCCGCATGCTCGTGATCAGCCCGTACGACAAGGCGTCCCTCGGCGCCATCGAGAAGGCGATCCAGCAGTCCGACCTCGGCCTGAACCCGAGCAACGACGGCCAGGTGATCCGCCTGATGTTCCCGCAGCTCACCGCCGAGCGCCGCAAGGAGCTGGTGAAGGTGGTGAAGGCGATGGCCGAGGACGGGCGCATTGCCATCCGCAACCTGCGTCGCGCCGCCCGCCACGAGCTCGACGTGCTCGAGAAGGACAACGAAGCCACCGAGGACGACGTCGCGCGAGCGCAGAAGGAGCTCGACAAGCTCACGCACGCGCAGGAGGCCGAGATCGACAAGGCGCTGGACCAGAAGGAACACGAGCTGCTCGAGGTCTGAACGGGGGCCTGGCGTTCGCCGGGCCGTGCGGGTTGCACTGCCGACGTAAGGAGGTCCGGATGGACCACGACGAACGACCAGATGACAAGCGCAGCGGTCCCCCCACGGAGGGCGTCCGCATCATCGGCGCCGAGGAGGCGGCCGAGGCGCTCGAACGGGGCGATGTCGCCCAGCGCCGCGGCGACGACCAGCCGCGGTACGGCGACCGTCCCCACTCGCCGACGGGCGACGGTCCCCGGCCTGTGCTCCGCTTCCCGCTTGGGTCCTCGTCGGACCCTCGCGACATCGAGCGGCCCGTCGTGGCGGCGCAGGATCCGATCTCCGAGCAGGTGGAGCTCCCGCACTGGACGGAACCGCCCACCGGCCAGGTGCCCCAGATCCTCCCTGAGGGCCTCGGCGGGGACGAGGACGTCGATGACTGGACGAGCCCCGCTTCGTCGGCGCCGCGGTGGCGCGACGACGCAACGCGCCACGAGCGCGATGAGGGCTTTGAGAACGTCGCCTCGTGGCAGGACGACGAGCCCGACGAGGATCTCCTCGGTGCGCTCGACCAGAGCGAGCGTCCCACGCACGACGACTACTTCAGCTTCGCCGACCTCGACGAAGCCGTGGCTCCCGGTCGCTCGGTGTTCGCCGAAGGTCCTGACGATGAGGTGTTCGTGCCGGAGTGGTCGGATGCCCAGGTCCTCGACGAGGACGAGGAGGAGGTCCTCGTGCCGTACGACGAGCCGCGTCCCCGGCGCGCGCCGGCCGGCCGGCCGCGTCGCAGCGCTGACGAGCCCTACCGGGCGCAGCGGGTCGCCTCGGCCGGCGGCGGCGGGGGTGATCGCGATCTCGGGGTCGCGGCGGTGGTGGGGGTCGGCTTCCTCGTCGTCGCCCTGGTCCTGTTCAACATGGGGCCGGCGCCGGCGATGGTGCTCGTCACCGCAGTGGTGGCCCTGGCCGTTGCGGAGCTCTATGGCGTGCTGCGCCAAGTCGGCTATCAGCCCGTGGCGCTCGCCGGCATCACCGGCACCGTGGGCCTGGTCGTGGGTGCCTACAACTACGGAACGGCCGCCATCCCCACGGTGCTCTTCCTCACCACCGCGGTCTGCCTGCTCTGGTACCTCGTAGGCGCGGCCACGGAGAACCCAGCGATGAACGTGGGCGTCACGCTTCTGGGCCTGCTGTGGGTCGGACTGTTCGGCTCGTTCGCGGCCCTCATGCTCAGCATCGGTGACAACGGCGTCGGCATCCTGCTGGCGGCCATCCTCGGAACCGTCGGCTACGACGTCGGCGGCTACTTCGTCGGCAAGAACGCCGGTCGGCAACCGCTGTCGGCGGCTAGCCCCAACAAGACGGTCGAGGGACTGCTCGGCGGCTGCGCCATCGCGTTCGTCGTCGTCGTGCTCGTCGCGACGGTCGTCGGTCTCGGTCCGATCGACTCGTTCATGGAGGGCGCGATGGTGGGCCTCGCCGTGGCGCTGTTCGCGCCGCTCGGCGACCTGTGCGAATCGCTCGTCAAGCGCGATCTCGGCGTGAAGGACATGGGCTCGATCCTGCCGGGCCACGGTGGCCTCCTCGACCGCTTCGATGCGCTGCTCTTCGTGCTCCCAGCGGTGTGGCTCCTCGCGACCCTCAAGGACTTCTTCCTGTAGCCCGCCTGTTGGCTCGTCCCACGCGTGGGGGCGGGTGGCCGGGGTCTCCAGGGCGGATGGCCGCCGGTACGCTCGTGCCATGGCCGTGACTGTCGCGATCGCGGGATCCACGGGCTCGATCGGTACGCAGACCCTCGATGTGATCGCCGCCGAACCGCGCGCCTTCGAGGTGGTGGCTCTCGGCGCCGGGTCCTCGGTCGAGCAGCTGGCTGCGCAGGCCCACCGCTGGTCGCCCAAGATCGTGGCCATCGCAGACGTCGCCCAGGCGGCGGCCCTGCAGGCGGCGGTGCCCCCTGGCACCGAGGTGGTGGCCGGGCCCGGTGCGCTGGCCCAGCTCGCCACCGCCGCGGATGTGTGCGTGAATGGCGTCGTCGGCTTCGCCGGCCTCGACGTCACGCTGGCCGCGCTCCAGGCCGGCAAGCGACTGGCGTTGGCCAACAAGGAGTCGCTCATCGCTGCCGGACCGGTCGTGCGCCGGGTTCGCGCCGCCGCGGGAGCGGGCGAGCTCATCCCCGTGGACAGCGAGCACTGCGCCGTGCACCAGTGCCTGCGGGCCCAGCACCCCGGTGCGCTGGCCGGTGATTGGGTGGATCGGATCGTGCTCACCGCCTCGGGCGGACCGTTCCGTGGCCGCAGCCCGGCCGAGCTGGCCGGCGTGAGCATCGACGATGCCCTCGCCCATCCCACGTGGTCGATGGGGCCGAAGATCACGATCGACTCGTCCACGCTCATGAACAAGGGCCTCGAGGTGATCGAGGCCCACGAGCTCTTCGGTGTGGCCTACGACCGCATCGAGGTGGTGGTGCACCCGCAGTCGGTGGTCCACTCCATGGTGGAGTTCACCGACGGCGCCACCATCGCGCAGCTCTCGATGCCCGACATGCGGCTCCCCATCGCCTACGCGCTGGCGTACCCGGAGCGTGTCGGCACCTCGTTCGGTCGCATCGACTGGGCGAGCTTGGCCCGCCTCGACTTCGAGCCCCCCGACCTCGACGCCTTTCCCTGCCTCGGCCTGGCCTACGCCGCCGGACGGGCCGGCGAGCTGGCTCCCGCCACGCTGAACGCCGCCAACGAAGTAGCGGTCGACGCCTTCCTGTCCGGTCGGATCCCCTGGCGGGCCATCCCCGACGTACTGGACGCGGTCCTCGCCCGGCATGATGGAGGCACCGCAGACAGCGTCGATGCCGTCATCGATGCCGATCGCCGGGCCCGAGCAGCGGCCCGAGCGGTCATCGACGAGAGGTACACCAGGTGACCGACAGCCGGACCCCCGACAGCCAGCAAGATCCGCTGTCGCGCGAAGTGCCCCCGGCGCCCGTCGCCGCCCGGATGACCGGTGCGGCGGGCGGTTCTGAGCCGCGGGGCGAGATCGCGGGCGGCGGCTGGCGGCTGGGGCTGCTGGTAGCGGCCACGGTGGCCTTCGGCGTCTACGCCGGCAAGGGGTGGCTCCTCATCATCGGGGCCATCACGATCATGATCTTCCTCCACGAGCTGGGCCACTACCTCACGGCGAAGTGGTCGGGCATGAAGGTCACCGAGTTCTTCTTGTTCTTCGGGCCCAAGCTGTGGTCGTTCCGGCGCGGCGAGACGGAGTACGGCATCAAGCTGATCCCGGTGGGCGCCTACGTCCGCATCATCGGGATGAACAACCTCGACGAGTGCCCGCCTGAAGACGAGGGCCGAACGTTCCGGCAGCAGTCGTTCCCGAAGCGGCTCCTCGTGGTGTCCGCGGGGTCGCTCATGCACTTCCTCCAGGCGTTCGTGCTCTTCGTCGTGGCCTTCTCGTGGCTGGGCGTCCCGGCGTACACGAGTGAGGCCCAGCGCCTTGGTGCCACGATCGACGACTCCGGTTGGACGATCGACACCGTCAGCCCCGACTCGGCGGCCGAAGCGGCTGGCCTCCACCCGGGTGATCGCATCGTTCGCATCGACAGCGCCCCCGTGCGCACCTTCGCTGACGTGGGACCGCTGATCGCCGACCGCATCGGTGATCCGCTCCCGATCGTGGTCGAGCGGGGTGGGCGGACCGTGCAGCTCACCGCCACGATCGGTCGGGCCCCCGACGATCCCAAGCACGCCCTCCTCGGCATCACGCGCCAGCTCCCCGACGTGCCCCCGGTGACGGGCAGCCCGGTTCGCTCCGTGGTGGTGGCGGGCGAGTACACCGCTTCCACCATCAAGAACACGGTCGTGAGCTTGGCCAGCTTCTTCACCGGCGGCATGGGCGACTTCGCCTCGAGCGTCGTCGATGGTGGCAAGAACCCTGGTCCCGCGGTGGGGGCGCCCGATCAGGGCCGCGCTCGCTCCACCAACAAGGGTGACCAGAACCGCCTCGTGTCGATCTACGGCGTGGCTCGCATCGGCGCGTCGATGAGCGAGGACGGCATGAGCCCCTTCCTGCTGCTGCTCGCCTTCGTGAACGTGTCGATCGGCGTGCTCAACCTCATCCCGCTCCTTCCGCTCGACGGCGGCCACGCCGCCATCGCGGCCTACGAACGGATCCGATCGAGGCGCGGGCACCGGCACATGGCAGACGTCTCCAGGCTGCTCCCGCTCACCTACGCCGTGTTCATGTTCCTCGTGCTCCTCGGCGTGTCGTCGATCTACCTCGACATCGTCGACCCGATCGGGCTGGGCTGATGTTGATGCCTGCTTCGGACGTCGCTTCGCTCCTCCCGTCCTACGCAGGTGCCTCCCGGCGACCGGCGGAGCCGGCTCGCCTCCGGCGTGGGCTGCGCTGATGTTGATGCCTGCTTCGGACGTCGCTTCGCTCCTCCCGCGTGGGTTGGCCTGATGGAGGTCGGCGTCTCGTCGCATCCCCGTCGGACGACGCGACAGGTGATGGTCGGTTCGGTGCCGGTGGGCGGCGGTGCGCCCATCACGGTGCAGTCGATGACGATCACCAAGACGGCCGACGTCGAGGGCACCCTCCAGCAGATCTACGCGCTGGCCGGAGCTGGTGCCGACATCGTGCGCTGCACCTGCAACGACATCGAAGCGGCGGAGGGCCTGGCTCGGATCGTCCCCCGGTCGCCGGTGCCCATCGTGGCCGACATCCACCACCAGTACCGCATGGCGCTGGCGGCGCTCGACGCGGGCGTGCACTGCCTGCGGCTCAACCCGGGCAACATCCGCAAGCCCGAGCACATCAAGCTGGTGGCCCAGGAGTGCAAGGACCGCGGCATCCCGATCCGCATCGGCGTGAACGGCGGCAGCCTCGACCCGAAGCTCTACGAGAAGCACGGTGGCAAGGTCACGCCCGAGGCGATGGTGGAGTCGGCTGAGCTCGAGCTCGCCTACTTCCGCGAGATCGGCTTCGACGACGTGAAGATCTCGGTGAAGGCGTCGTCCGTGGCCCTGATGATCGAGGCCTACCGGCTCTTGGCCGACACGGTCGACTACCCGCTGCACCTCGGCGTCACGGAGGCGGGGCCCCCGCCGGCCGGGCTCATCAAGGCCACGGCCGGCATCGCCACGCTGCTCGCCGAGGGCATCGGCGACACGATCCGCTACAGCCTCACCGCTGATCCCGTCGAGGAGGCCAGGGCCGGCCGTCAGCTGCTCGAGGCGATGGGCCTGCGGGAGCGCAAGAACGTCGACCTCATCGCCTGCCCGAGCTGCGGTCGGGCCGAGATCGACGTCATCGCGGTGGCCAAAGAAGCCATGGAGGCCTTCGGCGACCGTGAGATCCCGCTGCAGGTGGCCGTGATGGGCTGCGTCGTCAACGGCCCGGGCGAGGCCCGCGACGCGGACATCGGCATCGCGGCCGGCAACAAGCGGGGTCACCTGTTCGTGAAGGGCCGCAACGTGGCGGTGGTGCCGGAAGACGAGATGGTGTCGACCCTCGTGGAGTGGGCCGAGCTCATCCACGAGCACGGCATCGACGCGGCCATGGCCCGAGCCGACGTCGACAAGGCCGAGCGCGAGGCGGCCAAGGACCGCGCCGCCCTGCTCGAGGAGCGGGGCGACGACGCCAACCTCAGCGAGCAGCGCGTCGAGCTCATCCACAAGCGGACCACCGAAGCGACCTGACCCGCACCCCGGAGAACCCGGCAGGGGTGGGCGGGGAGCGCGGCGTAGCATCGAACGCCTATGGCCAAGGCTCCCATCCTCACCCCGCAGGCCGAGGACTTCCCCCGCTGGTACCAGGACGTCGTCGCCAAAGCCGAGATGGCCGACAACGGGCCGGTGCGGGGCACGATGGTCATCCGTCCCTATGGC
>JBKJSO010000194.1:0-18592 GCA_046595835.1 Acidimicrobiales bacterium
GACGTCGTCCTCCGCGGCCGTGCCGATCGTGACACGCAAGCAGCCCTCGAGGCGAGGCCAGGAGGAGAAGTCGCGCACGAGCACGGATCGGTCGAGCAGCCGTTGCCACACCTCGGCGCCATCGAGATCCCGCGGCCGGAACAGCACGAAGTTGGCGCCCGACGGCCACACGTCGACTGGCAGGTCGCGGAGCCGCGTCACCAACCGGCCCCGCTCCTCCACCAGCGCCGACACCCGGGCGCGCATCTCCGGCGCGAAGCGCAGCGCGAGGCGCCCGGCCACCTGCTTCAGCGCGTCGAGGTGGTAGGGGAGCACCACCTGGTCGAGCTGGGCCACGAGCTCCCGGGGCCCGATCAGGTAGCCGAGGCGGGCCGCGGCCATCGACCACGTCTTGGAGTAGGTGCGGGTGACGACGAGCGGCACGTCGTCGGCCACCAGGTCGAGGGCCGACCAGGGCGCGAACTGCCCGTACGCCTCGTCGACCACCAGCAGCCCGGGCGTCAGCGCGAGCACGTCTCGCACGGTGGCCTCGTCGTCGACCATGCCCGTCGGGTTGTTGGGCGAGCACAGGAACGTGATGGCCGGCGATGCCTCGGCGAGGACGCGGCGCACCTCGCCGAGGTCGAGCGCGAGGCCGTCGGTGCGCTCACCGGTGGCGACCCCAGTGCCCGTGATCCGGGCGATGTGGCCGTGCAGGGCGTAGGTGGGCTCGAAGACGGCCGCCGACCGCCCCGGGCCGCCGTAGGTGAGGCAGAGGGTCTGCAGCACCTCGTTGGAGCCGTTGGCGGCGAACACCTGCGCCGGGTCGACACCGTGGTGGAGCGCGATGGCTCCGCGCAGCGCGGTGTACGAGCGGTCGGGATATCGGTGCCAGTCGATGGCGGCCAGCTCGTCGGCCAGGGCAGTGGCGAAGCCCGGCGGGGGCGGCTCCGGGGCCTCGTTGGTGTTGAGGCGAACGGCCACCTCGACCTGGGGCGAGTGGTAGCCGGCCATGAGCGCGAGGTCGTCACGCGGGCCGATCACGAGGGGCTCCGACGGATGCGCACCGACTCGGCGTGCGCGTCGAGCCCTTCGTAGGCGGCCAGCGCCTCGACGTGGTCGGCCACCTCGGCCAACCCCTCGGGGCCGAGCGACACCACGTGGATGTGCTTGAGGAAGTCGTCGACCCGCAAGGCACCGGAGAAGCGCGCGGAGCCATAGGTGGGCAGGACGTGGTTGGGGCCGGCGATGTAGTCGCCAACGGATGCCGGGGCATAAGGTCCGCAGAACACCGCGCCGGCATGGCGCACGAGGGGCAGCAGCGCCTCCGGGTCCTCGACGAGCAGCTCGAGGTGCTCCGGGGCGATGGCGTTGGCCACATCGAGGGCCTGTTCAGGGCCATCGCAGAGCACCACGTAGCCGCCCTCGGCGAGGGTGGCCTCCAGGTGCTGGCGACGCGGCGAGCGAGGCACGATCTCCGCCACCGCGGCGGCGACCGCGTCGGCCACCGCTTCGTCCCACGTGATGAGCCACGCCAACCCGTCCGGACCGTGCTCGGCCTGCAGCACGATGTCGATGGCGGCGAACGCCACGGGCGTGGCCGCGTCGGCGATGACCACCTCCTCCGACGGTCCGGCAAAGGCTGAGGGCACGCCCACGAGCCCCGCCGCGGAGACCTCCCGCTTGGCCTGGGCCACGCGAGCGCTGCCCGGGCCGACGATCACGTCGACCGCTCGGATCGATGCCGTGCCGTACGCGAGGGCGCCGATCGCCGCAGGTCCGCCGACTCGGTAGACCTCGTCCACGCCCGCCAGCGCGGCCGCCGCCAGGATCCCGGGCGCCACGGTGCCATCGGCCTGGGGTGAGGTGACGAGCACCACCTCGGGCACCCCGGCCACCTTGGCCGGCACCGCCGTCATCAAGACGGTCGATACCAGCGGCGCCAGTGCCGACGGCACGTAGCATGCCGCCCGGTCGACTGGACGCTGGAGCTCGCGCACCTCGATGGCGCCGTTGCGATGCACCGCATCGGGATGCCGCTGCGCCTCGTGGTAGGCGGCGATGTTGGTGTGCGCCGCCTCGAGCGCCGCTCGTAGCTCCGGGGAGATCGCGGCGAGGCCGGCCTGCACCTGCTCGTCTGGCACGCGGAGCTCGTCGATGCGGGCCCCGTCGTAGCGCTCGGTCAGCTCGCGCAGGGCCAGGTCGCCGCGCGCTCGGACGTCGGCGAGCAGGGTGCGCACCTCGTCGATGGGGGGCTCGACCTGCGCCTGGGGCCGGGGCAGACGCCCTCGCAGGTCGCCACTGGCCCCACGGAGATCGAGACGTCGGAGCACGACTGGCGAGGATAGGTGGGGCCCGCTGACTCTCCGAAACCGGTTGCCGCCGACCACACTGGCGCCATGGAGCTCGACGCCGCCCACCTCTCCTCGCTGTCCACGGCCCTCGAGGACCTCACCCACCGGATCACGGTGCTGGCCGACGGCTACCAGGGCTCACCCCGCGAGGACGTCGCCGGCGATCTCTACGACGTGGAGCGCCACCTGCAAGCCGCCCATCGACGCATGCGAGCCCTCGTCGCGAAGATCTGACAGGACGAACGAGAGCACCCTCCCTGAGGAGAGTGCTCTCGTGGCGACGACGAGCGGCGGAGCCCATCGTCGCAGCAGAACCTGGGTGGCGGACCCCGGTTCGCAACGGTGTCATCGACCGCCTCGGCGACGGGGATACGGCCGATCGCAGATCGCTGACCGCACTAGGCGTGGAAGGCGCTCGGGCAGAAGTCGGCGAGCGAGCACTCGCCGCAGCGAGGCTTGCGGGCCACGCAGACGGCCCGGCCGTGGAGGATGAGGCGCAGGCTGAACATGCCTCGCTCCTTGGCCGGCACCATCGGGTTCAGGGCCAGCTCGGCCTTCACCGGGTCCGTCTCCGTGGTGAGCCCGAGCCGGTTCGAAAGCCGCCCCACGTGGGTGTCGACCGGGAGGCCGGGGAGGTCCATGGCGACGCTGCGAAGCACGTTGGCAGTCTTGCGGCCAACCCCGGGGAGGGTCACCAGATCTGCCATGGCGCTCGGCACCTCGCCGTGGAACGCCTCCACGACCCGCGTGGCCATGCCGATCAGGCTCCTCGCCTTGTTCCGGTAGAACCCGGTCGAGCGAACGATCTCTTCGAGCTCGCTCGGGTCGGCCACCGCCAGGTCCTCGGCCGTGGGGTACCGCGCGAACAGGTGAGGGGTCACCATGTTGACCCGCTCGTCGGTGCACTGGGCCGACAGGATCGTGGCGGCCAGGAGCTCGAACGGGTTGCGATGGTCGAGCGCGCACAGGTCGGCCGCGGTCCCCGGGTACTCGAGGCCGAGACGATCGTGCACCCTGCGAGCGCGCCCCGACGCGGTGCGCGGGCGACGAGACGAGGCGAGGTCGGCGGGAGGGGCCATCGAGCGGCGAGGGTACCGGTCGCTACCCTCTCCTCCATGCGCCGGCCTGAGATCATGCACCCGTCCGGCGCCATCGCGCTCGGCTCGGATCCGGCTAAGGCAGCCTGGCTCGTGCCCGCTGACGGCGACTGGGAGCTCGACCTCGGGCAGCTACCGGACGATCCCGAAGCGGCGCGGCAGGCGGCCGCGGCCCTCCTCGCCACGGCGGAGCAGGCGGTCGCCGCCCGTGGCGGAGGCACCCTGCGCCTGTGGGTGCGAGGTCCCGACAGCGCCCGTCAGGCCGTCGCCGAGGCGGCTGGCATGACCATGGCTCGAGAGCTGCTGCAGATGCGTCGCTCGCTGCCCGTCGAGGAGCCGTGGACGCTCGCCGTCCGACCGTTTCGGGTCGGCGCCGACGAGGCCGCCTGGCTGGAGGTCAACAACCGAGCCTTCGAGTGGCATCCCGAACAGGGTGGCATGACCCTCGAGGAGCTGCGCGATCACGAGGCCGCGCCGTGGTTCGACCCGGAGGGCTTCCTCCTCCACGAAGCGGACGGTGCCCTGCTCGGGTTCTGCTGGACCAAGGTCCATGCCGCTGCGGATCCACCGATCGGTGAGATCTTCGTGATCGCGGTCGACCCGTCGGCGCACCAGCGCGGTCTCGGCCGGGCCCTCGTGCTCGCGGGGCTCGACCACCTCCACCGTCTCGGCCTCCGAGTCGGCATGCTCTACACGGAGTCAGACAACGCTCCGGCTGTTCGCCTCTACCGCGATCTCGGCTTCACGGTGCACAGCACCGACTGCGCCTACACGTTGGAGGTGGCAGCGCGATGACGTCGGCACCGATCGACGCAGCGTCCCGTCGCAGTGCCACCACTCGATACGGCATCGACCGAACGAGTCTCGGCACCCTCCTCCAGGGCCAACCGCGCTACCGCGTCGACCAGGTGTGGGCCGGACTCTACGAGCAGCTCGCCGCGCCCGACGAGCTCACCAACCTCCCCAAGGCCCTTCGCTCCGAGCTCGACGACCTCCTCCCGCTGTCGCTCGACGTCGTGGCCGAGTCCACCAGCGATGGCGGCGAGACCGTGAAGTGGCTCTGGGCGCTCGACGACGACACGCGCGTTGAGACGGTGCTCATGCACTACGACGCTCGCTCCACGGTGTGCGTCTCGAGCCAGGCGGGCTGTGCCATGGGCTGCACGTTCTGCGCCACCGGCCAGGCCGGGTTCGATCGCCAGCTCACCGCGGGCGAGATCGTCGAGCAGGTCGTGCGGGCGGCCCGCCGCGCCCGCGACGACGGACGCCGCCTCTCCAACGTGGTGTTCATGGGCATGGGTGAGCCGCTCGCGAACTACGACCCCACGTGGCAGGCGATCGAGCGCATGCACACCGATCTGGGGCTATCGGCCCGTCACCTCACCGTGTCGACCGTCGGGGTCGTACCGGGCATCCGTCGACTGGCCGCCGAAGCGCTCCCGGTGAACCTGGCGGTGTCGCTCCACGCTGCCGACGACGCGCTCCGCAACGAGCTGGTGCCGATCAACAAGCGCTACCCGCTCTCGATGCTGATGGACGCCTGCGCCGGGTACCTCCAGGCCAAGGGCCGGCGCTTGTCGTTCGAGTGGGCGCTCATCGACGGCGTGAACGACCGCGACCGCGACGCCGACCTGCTCGTGGAGCGATCGCGGAGCCTGCCGCTCCCCGCCCACGTCAACCTCATCCCGCTCAACCCCACACCGGGGTACGCCGTGCTCGGCACCCCGATGCGACGGGTGCGCGCCTTTCGAGATCGGCTCCGCGAGGGCGGGGTCAACGCCACTGTGCGCCAGACGCGCGGCACGGAGATCGACGCCGCATGCGGGCAGCTGCGGGCCACGCACGCCGAATCGGAACCGGTGTCGATCCGCCCGCGCTCCTGAGCGCCTCGGCGCCCGCGCGTACTCGTGCGCCATCCCGTCGCTGACGCTCCTCCCCGCACGAGTGCCGCCGCCCCTGGCCGCCCGATCAGCGGACGAGGACCGACATGTGCTCGGTGGCGCGGATGGTGCACGTGAGCGACTCGTGAGGCCACACCACCGCGCCAGGCCACACCACACAGCGATCGATGGCGCCCGCCACCATCGCCCCGGCACCCACCACGCTCTCGCCGCCGCTCGCGGCCAGGTTGGCGGCCAGGTAGTGGGCCGGCGTGCCGCAGTCGATGAACGGACCGTCATGGCGCACCACACCCAATCGCCCCTCCGCCTGCGCTTGGGCCCACACGACCTCGTAGAGCCCTGACGGCTCGGGCGCGAGCGGCGCGATGGTCGACCACGGCAGCAGCGTCGCGGCCACACGACTCGTGGGGGTGAGCGTGTCGCCGCCCGCCACGAGGATGCGCACCTGGCCCCCGTCCCAGCTCTCCACGAACGACGCAAGAGAGCCGGGGCACCACGCGTCGGCGTTGACGACCAACGCCGCCCGACCGTCGAGCCACCCGCGGACGTGGCCCAGCGCCCCAGCCGTCCCCAGGGGCCGGTCGGCTTCGACCGAGAGGTGCACCGCCCCGCTGGCAGGCCCGTCGTCGCGCAGGTGCGCCTCCATCGCCGCCAGCTCGTGGTGGGCGTTGACGGCGACATCGTCGACCGCGGAGCGGGTCCGCTCGATGGCCAGGTCGACGAGCGGCACGCCATCGATCGGGCACAGCGCCTTCGGACGCAACCGCGTGAGCGGCCGAAGCCGGGTGCCCACGCCAGCCGCCAGCACCACCCCAGCGACGCCATTGGTCATCGCCCCCATCCTCGCACGGCCCGTTCGGCGCGTCGCTGACCCGTCGGGCATGATCGGAGGATGACGACCATCGTGCAAGGGATCGCCGGCCTCAAGGAGCTCGTGGGGCAGCACCTCGGCTACAGCGACTACATGGAGATCACCCAGGAGCGGGTGAACCTGTTCGCCGACGCCACGGGCGACCACCAGTGGATCCACGTCGACATCGAGCGAGCCATCGCGGAGAGCCCCTTCGGTGGCCCGATTGCCCACGGGTACCTCACGTTGTCGCTCGGCCCGGTGCTGGTGCCGCAGGTTGTGCAGGTGCACGGCATCAAGATGGCCGTCAACTACGGCTGCGAGAAGGTGCGCTTCCCGTCTCCCGTCCCCGTCGGCTCGAACGTGCGCGTGGGCGTCGAGCTCGTCGACGTCACGGACATCGCCGGCGGCTGCCAGGTGCAGATGCGCTTCACCTTCGAGTGCGAAGGCGCCACCAAGCCGAGCTGCGTGAGCGAGAACCTCTTCCGCTACTACGAGTGACGCTCGCTCGGGGTGCCTCCTAGCGGAGGGCGGGGGCGACCTGCTCGGCAAAGAGCCGCACCGTCTCGGTCTCGGGATAATCGCTGCACCACGGGTAGAACCCGGTGCAGCCGAGGTCGATGTACTGCTGGATGCGGGCCGTGACCTGCTCCGGCGTGCCCACGAGGTTGCCCGCTGACCACGACTCGAACGGCTCGCCCCAGAAGGACCTTGTGCCGCCGGCTGCGATCTCCGCTTCGTCCTCGCGGATGAAGATCTCCGGCGACCACGTCTTCTGGATCTCGTCGTAGTCGCGGCCCACGTCCTTGCAGTGGGCTCTGAGCACCTCGCACTTGGCGGCGAACTCCTCCGGTTTGCCGCCGAAGTTCGACGCATCGGCATGGCGGGCCACCACCCGCAGGGTGAGCTGTTCGCCGCCTCCGCCGATGAGGATCTGCGGGTGAGGGGTCTGCAGCGGCTTGGGATCGCACTGCGCCCCGTGCAGCTGGAAGTGCTTGCCCTCGTAGGTGACGTCGGGATCGCGCCACATGGCCTGCACGATCTCGACGGTCTCCTCGAGGAGCCCGATCCGCTCGCTCGGCTTCGGGAAGGGATAGCCGTAGCCCAGGAACTCGTGCTCGTACCAGCCGGCCCCGACCCCCCAGATGAGTCGACCGCCGGAGATCACATCGATGTTCGACGTGATCTTTGCGAGCATCGCGGGGTTGCGGTAGGGGGCGCAGCCCACCATCTGGCCGAGCATGATGCGGCTGGTGCGCTGGCTGATCGCGGCCAGGGTGGTCCACGCTTCGAACATCGTCTCGTGGGCCGGCACGGGCACGTTGTGGACGTGGTCGTAGACCCAGAGCGAGTCGAGGCCCAGGTCCTCTGCGAGCACCGCCACCTCGACGGCCTTGGCCCACTTGGCCTGCGGGTCCTCGATGGAGGCCAGCTCCATCTTCCAGCCTTGCGGGATGAACACTCCGAACGTGAGGGCCATGGGTGCGGTTCTAGCGTGGATCCTGCCGGTTCGCCCGTCGCCGATGTCGGCCCATAGGGTCCCCCCGCACGACATCCGACACGGGGGAGCCGGTCAGCATGGAGTTCAACCTCGCGCAGGTCCATGAGGCGGTTGCTGCCGTCATCCCGGATCGCGAGTGCATCGTGTGGGGGGACCGCCGACTCACGTTCGCGCAGGTGACCGAGCGCACCCGCCGCCTCGCCAACCACCTCCTCAGCACCGGCCTCACGGTGCACGCCGAGCGCGACGCGCTCCAAGGGCACGAGTCGGGGCAGGCGCACCTCGCCTGCTACCTCCACAACGGCAACGAGTACCTCGAGGCCATGCTCGGGTCGTACAAGGCCCGCGTGGCGCCGTTCAACGTGAACTACCGCTACGTGGCCGAGGAGCTCCGCTATCTCCTCAACGACGCAGGGGCCCGCGCCATCGTGTTCCACTCCGCGTTCGCCGACCAGCTGGCCGCAGTGCTCCCCGACCTGCCTCAGCTCGAGGTGCTGCTGCAGGTGGCCGACGCTTCGGGCGGCGGGCTCCTGCCCGGGGCGGTCTGGTACGAGGATGCGCTCGCCGCAGCCAGCCCGGAGCGACCTGACGTCACGTGGAGCCCAGACGACCTCTACATCCTCTACACCGGCGGCACCACGGGCATGCCGAAGGGCGTCATGTGGCGCCACGAAGACGTGTGGCGCACGCTCGGCGGCGGCATCGACTTCGTCACCGGCGAACGCATCACCGACGAGTACCAGCTGTCACGGATCGCCGGCGAGGCGGTGCCGCCCACCGGCCTGGTGCTCGCGCCGCTCATGCACGGGGCCGCCCAGTGGGGCACCCTCGGAGGCCTGTTCAAAGGCATCACCAACGTGCTCCTTCCCCGGTTCGACCCCCACCTGGTGTGGCAGGCCGTCGAGCGCTATGGCATCGCCGTCATCACCATCACCGGCGACGCCATGGCCCGCCCCCTGATCGACGCGCTGAAGGAGCAGTCCTACGACACCTCCTCCCTGGTGGCCATCAGCTCCACCGCCGCGGTGTTCTCGCCGGTGGTAAAGGACCAGCTCTTCGAGCTCCTACCGAACCTCTTCATCAGCGAGGCGGTCGGCTCGTCCGAGGGCGGCTTCAACGGCATGCGCCTGGTGGAGAAGGGCAACACCGCTCCCCCCGCCGACGACGGCCGCGAGGGCGGAGGCGGCCTCATCAACGTGCCCCTGGGGCCCGACTCGAAGATCATCGGCGCCAACGACAAGCCGGTGAAGCCTGGCGAGATCGGGCGCCTGGCCCGAGGCGGCAATGTGCCGATCGGCTACTACAAGGACCCGGTCAAGACGGCCGCCACATTCATCGAAGTGGAAGGCGAACGCCACTCCGTCCCCGGCGACTTCGCCCGCCTCGAGCTCGACGGCACCATGACGCTGCTGGGCCGAGGCTCGCAGTGCATCAACTCCGGTGGCGAGAAGATCTACCCCGAAGAGATCGAGAGCGCCCTCAAAGCCCACCCCAAGGTGTTCGATGCCCTCGTGCTCGGGGTCGACGACGAGCGCTGGGGCCAGAAGGTCGCCGCCGTGGTGCAGCCCCGCGAGGGCCACACCGTCACCCTCGACGAACTGGTCGAGTTCTGCCACACGAAGCTCGCCCGCTACAAGGCGCCACGCGAGCTGCACGTGGTGGACGAGATGCCACGCCAACCCAGCGGCAAGCCCGACTACAAGCGGGCCCGCCAGGTCATCGAGATGGAGGATGCCCCGTGAAGAACCCCCTGACCGAGATGTTCGGGATCGAGTACCCGATCTTCGCTTTCTCGCATTGCCGCGACGTGGTGGCTGCGGTCACCAACGCCGGGGGCATGGGGGTGCTCGGCGCCCTGGCGTTCTCGCCCGAGGAGCTCGAGATGGAGCTCACCTGGATCGACGAGCACGTCAACGGCAAGCCCTACGGCGTCGATGTGGTGATGCCGGTCAAGACCGTCGACCGCGACGTCGGCATCGACGACGTGAGCGACATCGGGGCCCAGCTCCGGTCCCACATCTCCCAGGCCCACTGGGACTACGTGGACAAGATCCTCTCGGATCACGGGGTCGACGTGGCCGCCAGCGACGCCGAGCTCGAGTCGGGTGCCGGCATCGGGGCGGGCGTCCTCGGCTGGACCGCAGCCACCGGCGCCCCGCAGATCGAGATCGCCCTGTCGCACCCCATCGCGCTGCTGGCCAGTGCGCTCGGCCCGCCCCCGAAGGCGGCGATCGACCAGGCCCACGAACAGGGCGTCAAGGTGGCCGCCTTGATCGGGCGGGTGGAGCAGGCGGTGCGAGACGTGCAGCTCGGCGTCGACATCATCATCGCCCAGGGCTATGAGGCCGGGGGCCACACCGGCGAGGTCTCCACCATGGTCCTCGTGCCCGACGTGGTGGATGCGGTGGCCCCGATTCCGGTCCTCGCCGCCGGCGGCGTCGGTTCCGGTCGCCAGATGGCCGCCGGCATGGCGCTGGGCGCCGCGGGCGTGTGGACCGGATCGATCTGGCTGACCGTGGCCGAGAACGGATCGTCGACCGTGGTGACCGAGAAGCTGCTGGCCGCCACCTCGACCGACACGGTCCGCTCCCGCTCGTACACCGGGAAGCCGGCCCGCCAGCTCCGCACGGCCTGGACCGACGCCTGGGAGGCCCCCGAGTCGCCCGGCACGTTGCCGATGCCCCTGCAGTTCATCTTGAACTCGTATGCGTCGCAGAAGATGGGCACGAATCCCCCGCGTGAACTGGTCGGCATGCCCGTCGGCCAGATCGTCAGCCGCATGAACCAGGTGCGGACCACCAAGGCGGTGGTCCAGGAGATGGTCGAGGAGTACGTCGACGTCACCCAGCGCCTCACCGCCGACCTGGAGGGTTGAGCCAACCATGACGACCACCACTGATCGCTACACGATCATCTCGTCCGACTGTCACGCCGGCGGTAGCCACAAGGCCTACCGCGAGTATCTCGACCCCGCGTTCCTCGACGACTTCGATGCCTGGCGCGGGAGGTACAAGAACCCGTACAAGGACCTGGGCGACAACCGCCGCCTGCGCAACTGGGACAACGACATGCGCAACGAGCAGCAGGAGGCCGACGGGATCGTGGGCGAGGTGGTGTTCCCGAACACGGTGCCGCCGTTCTTCCCGAGCTTCGTGCTCTTCGCCAAGCCGCCCACCGACGAGGAGTACCGTCACCGCCACGCCGGGGTGGCGGCCCACAACCGCTGGTTGGTCGACTGGTGCGGCGAGTTCCCCGAACGACGGGCCGGGGTGGGCCAGATCTTCCTGAACGACGTCGACGACGCCATCGCCGACGTGAAGTGGATCAAGGAGCACGGGCTCCGGGGCGGGATCCTGCTGCCCAACATCGCCCCGGACGTGAAGTGGGTGAAGCCGCTGTACGACCGCTGCTACGACCCACTCTGGGAGGTGCTCCAGGACCTGGAGATGCCGATCAACGTGCACAGCGGCACCGGCAACCCGGACTACGGCGCCTACCCCGTGAGCATGCTGCTCTACATCAACGAGGTCCCCTTCTACACAGAGCGCCCGCTCGTGCAGATGATCTTGTCGGGCGTATTCGAGCGGTTCCCCCGCCTCAAGGTGGTGCTCACCGAGGCCGGCTGCGCCTGGGTGCCGCCCCTGCTGGCCCGGCTCGACGACGTGATCCGCGGCATCCGCGAGACCGGGGCCACCGGCGAGATCCGCTACGGCGACGAGCACATCCTGAGCCGCGACGCCACCGAATACTTCCACCAGAACGTGTGGATGGGGGTGAGCCAGCCTCGCCAGGCCGATGCCGAGGCCCGCCACATCATCGGGCTCGACAAGTTCATGTGGGGCAGCGACTACCCCCACGACGAGGGCACGTACCCGTACACCCGCGAGAACCTGCGGGCCCGGTTCCACGACGCCCCCGAGGCCGAGATGCGCCAGATCCTGGCCGGCAACGCCGCCAAGCTCTACGACTTCGATCTCGACGCGCTGGCGCCGCT
Source organism: Acidimicrobiales bacterium (assembly GCA_046595835.1). Taxonomy (GTDB): domain Bacteria; phylum Actinomycetota; class Acidimicrobiia; order Acidimicrobiales; family VFJN01; genus VFJN01. The sequence goes on from JBKJSO010000194.1 coordinate 11,677, forward strand.
GGCGGCAAAGGTCGGCCCCACCGTGGCCGAGGTGGCCACCCCCATCGCCGAAATACCCGACAAGCGTCTCGACCGATTGTCGGGCGACATGGATTCGAGGGCCATCAAGTGACCGATCAACTCGCTACCGATTCCGCCGGCGCGTCGACGCCGGCCCGCACCGGCTACGGCGCCACGGCGCCGGTGACGGCCGACGGCCTGCCCGCCCTGGGCTCCAAGCCCGAGGTGCTGCTGGTCGACGAGCCAGCACCCAACGTGCGGCGCTTCACCCTGAACCGACCCGAGAAGCGCAACGCGCTCAGCCACCAGCTCCGGGCCGAGCTGATGCACGGCCTGCGCACGGCCGACCAGGACCCCGACGTGCGGGTGATGATCGTGCGGGGGGCCGGTACCTGTTTCTCCGCCGGCTACGAGCTGGGCGGCGGCAACGAGGGCATCGACATGCCCCACTACACCGCCGAGGGCGAAGGCCAGTGGCCTCGACACGTCACCGAGACGTGGATGAGCATCTGGGACCTGGCCAAGCCGGTCATCGCCCAGGTCCACGGCTACTGCCTGGCCGGCGGGAGCGAGCTGGCCACCGGCTGCGACCTGGTGTACGTGGCCCACGACGCAAAGATGGGCTACCCGGCCGTTCGGTTCGGGGTGCCGGACATGCACTTCCACGCCTGGATGCTCGGCATGCGGGCGGCCATGGAGATGATGGTCACCGGCGACTCCATCTCGGGCGACGAGGCGGTGCGGCTCGGCTGGGCCAACCGTGCCTTCGACCAGGCCGACCTGGACGACGAGGTGCTGGAGATCGCGAAGCGGGTGGCGCTCACGCCCACCGACATCGTGTCGCTCAACAAGCGGACCGTGCACCGAGCCATGGATGCCATGGGGATGCGGGCGGCCATCCGCCAGGGGACCGAGCTCTGCGCGCTGGGCACCAAGGCGGTGACGTTCGCCGAGTTCATCGAGAAGTCGCACGAGCAAGGGCTGACCAAGGCCCTGCAGGACCGCGATGCCCCCTTCGGTGACTATCGGACGACGGCGGGCGGGACCACCTGATTCCGGTGAGCGCTCCCACGGGCGCGGGTCGCAGCGAAGGTCGGGTTAGTGGTCGCGTCGGCGACGCCCGGGGCGTGCTCTTGGTGTTCGTGGGTCTGCAGCTGGCGCAGGTGATGGGCGCCCTCGATGGCACGATCGTGGCCACCGCGTTGCCCACCATCACCCACGATCTGGGGGGGTTCTCCCGGATCACGTGGGTGATCACCACGTATGCCCTGGCTGGCGTGGCCTCGATGCCGCTCTACGGCAAGCTCGGCGACCTCTACGGCCGGAAGCGCATGTTGCTGTTCGCCATCGGGCTGTTCCTGGCGGCCTCGGTGGTTTGCGGCGCGGCCTCCACGCTCGACCAACTCCTGGTAGCCCGGTTCGTCCAGGGCATCGGAGCCGGAGGGCTGGGCACGTTGCCGATGGCGGTGCTGGCCGACGTGGTGCCGGCGCGCCAACTGGGACGGTGGATGGGGTACCAGGGCGTCATGTTCGCCATGTCGAGCATCGCGGGACCCCTCGTGGGCGGGCTTTTCGTCGAACACCTCAGCTGGCGATGGGCGTTCTTCGTCAACCTGCCGGTGGGCCTGGCCTCGGGCCTGATCGTGGCGGCCCGACTCCCGTCCAGGGGCGGCCGGGTGGAGCACGCGATCGACTGGCTGGGCGCGGCACTGTTGGTGTCGGCACTGTCCTGTGTCGTGCTGGTGGCCACCCTGGGCGGCGAGCACCTCCCTTGGGGGTCGGCGCCGCTGATTGCCCTGGCGGCGGCCGTCCCGGCGCTGACGGTTCTGTTCGTGCGGCGGGAACTGGTGGCGCCGGAGCCGGTGCTCCCCCTTGGACTGCTGCGCGACCGGTTGATCAGGGCCAGCATCGGGGTCAATGTGGCCAGCGGGGTCCTCATCTGGTGCGGAATCTTCTTCGTGCCGCTGTTCGTCCAGGAGGTTCGCGGCGCCAGCCCGACCAGTGCCGGCTTCACGTTGATGCCCTTGATGTTCGGCGCCGCCATCGGCACCGTGATCGCCGGGCGGGCGGTGGAGCGCAGCGGCCGGATCCGGTCCTGGCCGATCGCGGGATCGCTCCTCATGGCTGCGGGGACCGGGGTCCTGGCCACGCTGGGGCTGGATTCGCCGATCGCGGTGGTGGCTCTGGGGGCGCTCACCCTCGGCCTCGGCGTGGGGTTCGTGATGCAGCCGTCGCTCCTGGCCGCGCAGAATGCCGCGCCGCTGACCGACCTCGGGACCGCCACCTCCACGGTCCTCCTCTTTCGGGCCCTGGGCTCCACCGTGGGCATCCCGATCTTCGGGGGAATCCTCAATGCCGGTCTGTCCGGGCGGCCCAAGGATCCGGTGGCCTTCGCCCATGCCGTGCCCCTGGTGTTCCTGGCGGCCGTTCCCGTGGCCGTGGTGTCGATCGTGATCGCGCTGCGGCTGCCGGACCGCCCGCTGCGCGAGGCGCCGCTCGTGGAGCTCCCGGTCGACCCGCACGCGCACTCGCTCTCGGTCCGGATCGACCTCCCCGACCTCGCCCCGCCGTAGCCCGTGGCGAGCGAATCGACGTCGATTCGCTCGTGACGCCGACCAGCGACGCCAACCGCCGCCGGTCGGCCACCGGGGCAGGACCGGCGCTAGGCCCGCAGGCTGACCACGTACTGGCCCGCCCCCTGCTCGACCTCGGCGGTCACCGCCAAGGTCGGCTCCAGCCGGGCGACCCGGTCCAGCAGCCAGGCGGCGGCATCGTCGGCATCGGCCTGCGTGGGACAGCGCGCCATGGCCTCACGACCACCCTTGCGCTCGAGCCGGTCCACGCTGGCGATGATCGGCGACGGATCCACCACGAAGAGGCGATCGGGCCACGGCACCACCGGCGCCACCGCACCCTTGCCGGTGTTGCAACCGCGGTGGGCCAACCGCTCCTGGCCGTCACCGGCCACCTTGCGGGCCTTGGCCTTCGCCTTCGCCTTCGACTTGGTGGTGCGCAGGTCGATCGAGGGCCCACGATCGTCGTTGACCGACATCTCGGCATCCACCAGCTCATCGCACAACCAGCAACGCCATCCGTCGGCCTCGCCCACCTCATCGAGGCGGCTCACGAGTGATCCCCCACTCCTGCGTCCTCGGGCACCAGGTCGACCGCGAGGGACCGCCATCGAAGATGTCGTGGATGGTCGGACATGGTCTTCCTAGGTGCGACAACTTCGTCGGGCCGGGGCTCGGGGCTGGTCAATGATCGTAGGGGCTGATCAGAACGCGACAGGCCCGTTCGAGTTCGTGGGTCACGGAGTCGAAGGTGGCCCGGCCGTTGGCCCACGACACCAGGCTCGAGTACCAGACGTGACCGAGCACGGCCAAGATGTCAGCCCGCACCTCGGGGTCGAGGTCGGCCAGGATCGGGTCGCCCATGGAGGCGATCGAGGCTCGGACCTCGCCCCCACTGGCCCGCACCCCCGCATCCGACGATGACAACGCCCGCACCAGCGCCGCGCTCAGCTTGGGCTGACGGCCCATCGCCCGACAGGCCCGCTCGAGCACGTCGATCATCTGCTCGGCCGCGGTATCGCCCTTGGGCGGCGACTGCGCCACGCGATCGCGCAAGCGAGAGGTCCACTCGGTCATGGCTGCGGCGAGCAGATGGTCCTTCGACGAGAAGTTCCGGTAGATCGTGGCCAACGCCATGTTCGCAGTGGCCGCCACATCGCGCATCTGGACGGCGTCGTATCCCCCCTCGGCGCCGAGCTCGAACGCCGCGTCGATCAGGCGGCGCCGTCGATCCTGCTGCTCCGGGGTGAGCTGCGGTTCAGCGTCAGCGGCGTTCGCGGTGGTCTCAGCCATGGCTCATGGACGGCGCGGCTACCGCGCCACGCCCTTGGCCAGTTCCCGGAACGGAAGCGCCTTGTCGACCCGGACCTCGGGCGGCAGGCCGAGGACGCGTTCGCCCATGACATTGCGCTGGATCTCGTCGCTCCCACCCGCGATGCGGATCGACGGAGCGGCCAGGAAGTGCTGCTGCCACCGGCCGGACTCCGGGGCATCTTGGGATGACAGCATCCCGGCTGGGCCCTCCATGGCCAGCGCCAACTCCGCGTTGCGTTTCATGTTCCAGGCTGACATCACCTTCATCACGGAGGCTCCGGTGCCGGGCTGGCGGCCATGGCTGGCGGCCGTCCGGACCTGCATGCCGAGATACCCCATGACCTGCTTGCGGGTGTAGGCGGCAGCCAGGCCCTGGCGGATCATCGGGTCGTGGTTGACCCCGAGCTTCTTCGCCAGCGCCAGCAGATCGTCGAGCGTGGGCCCACTGTTGTGGCCGCCCATGAAGGTGCGCTCGTTGGCCAGGGTGGTCATGGCCACGCCCCAGCCCGCGCCTTCGCCTCCCACCAACGCTGAGTGAGGAACCCGGGCGTCGGTGAAGAACACCTCGCTGAAGTGCGAGGCCCCGGTGATCTGGCGCAGGGGCCGGACCTCGATCCCGGGCTGGTGCATGTCGATCAGGAAATAGGAGATACCACGGTGCTTGGGCACGTCGAGGTCGGTGCGGGCCAGCAACATGCCGTAGTCGCTGGAGTCGCCGCCGGAGGTCCACACCTTCTGGCCGTTGATCACCCACTCATCGCCGTCGCGCACGGCACGGGTGGAAAGGCCGGCGAGATCCGACCCGGCGCCCGGCTCGCTGAACAGCTGGCACCAGACCTCCTCGCCGCGCAGCATCGGCGGCAGGTAGCGGGCCTTCTGCTCGTCGGTGCCGTGGGCGATGATCGTGGGTCCGGCCATGCCCACCCCCACCACAAAGGCGCCGGTGGGCAAGCCGCGTCCGTTGGCCTCCTCGGCGAAGATCGCCGCTTCGGCCGTGGTGCCACCGCGGCCGCCGTACTCGGTGGGCCAGGCCACCCCGGCCCACTGGTGTTCGGCCAGCAGGGCCTGCCAGGGGCGGGCCCGGGCCACGAATGCGCCCTCGTCTTCGCCTTCGCGGCGGGCGACGTCGAGCGCCGCAGCCGAGCTGGCGTGGTCGTCGAGCCAGGTCCGGGCCTCCTTGCGGAAGGCCGCTTCCTCGGGGCTCTCGTCGAAATCCATCGTGCTCCTGGCTATTCGGGGCTGGCGGCGAAGGTGGCGCCGATGCGCAGGAGCTGGTCGGTCGCCCCGCCCAGGGTGAACTCGAGCTCCTTGGCGGCGAGGAAGTAGCGGTGCAGCGGGTAGTCGGCGTCGACGCCCGTGCCTCCGTGGAGGTGCACCGCGGTGTGGGCCACCCGGTGGGCGGCTTCGGCGGCCCAGAACTTGGCCACCTCCACCTCGGTGCTGGCTGGCAATCCTTCCGACAGCCGCCATGCGGCCTGGAGCAGGACCAGCTCGGTGGCGTTGACGTCGATGTAGGCGTCGGCGGCGCGCTGACCCACGGCCTGGAAGGTGGCGATGGGCCGGTCGAACTGAATGCGTTCCTTGGTGTAGGCCGCGGTCATCTCGAGCGCCCGGGCCACGATGCCGGCGACCTGGGCGCAGAGGCCGATGGTGGACCGCTCGATCATCCAGGCCAGGACGGCGGCACCGTCGACCGGACCGGCCAGCACCGCGTCGGCCCCGACCCGCACCGCGTCGAGCGTGACCAGGCCCTCGGTGTCGCCGTTGGTCACCCGCTGCCCCTCGATCGTGAGGCCGGCGGCGCCGGGTTCCACCACCACCACGACCACGCGTCCATCGGCGGTGGAGGCGGGGACGAGGAGGGCGTCGGCCACGGTGGCGGCCTGGACACAGGTCTTCACGCCCGACAGGACCCAGCCCTCGCCATCGACGGTCGCGGTGGTGACGGGCCGCTCGGGCCAGCGGTTGGTGGGCTCGGCCAGGGCGGCGGTGAGCACGATCGACCCGTCGACCGCGCCGGGCACCCAACGACGCTGCAGCGCCGGGGCGCCGAACTCGGCGATGGGCAGCACGCCGCCCACGATCGAGGCCAGCACCGGGACGGGGGCGACCGTGCGGCCGACCTCCTGGAGCACGAGGCACTGTTCGAGGATGCCGAGGCCGAGGCCTCCCAGACCCTCGGGCACGGCCACGCCCAGGAGTCCGGCGTCGGCCAGCGCCTGCCAGACCCCACGGTCGAACCGTTCACCGCCTGATTCAGACGAGCGGAGCACGTCTTCGGTGACCTTGTCGGTGAGGATGCGCCGGGCCAATCCGGCGATCTCTTCTTGCTCGTCGCTACGGGCGAAATCCACGTGCTCTCCCTTTACCGGGGGGCCCGGGGCATGCCCAGACCGACCATGGCGATGATGTCTCGCTGGACCTCGTTGGTGCCGCCGCCGAAGGTGAGGATCAGCGCCGATCGGTACATGCGCTCGAGCCGAGATTTCAGGATCGAGCCGGGCGATCCCCGGGTGATCGTGGACTCGTGGCCCAGGACCTCCATCAGCATCCGGAAGGCCTCGATGGAGAACTCGGTACCGAACACCTTGGTGGCCGACGCGTCCTGCGGTCCGAGGCCGTGCTTGACGCCCCAGGCGATCTTCCAGTTGATCAGCTTGAGAAACTCGGTCTTCGCGTGCACCCGGGCGAGATGGAGCTGCACCCACTCCTGATCGATCACCCGGCGCCCGTCGGGCAGGTGGGTCTCGTGGGCCCACCGGCGCACGTCGGCCACCGCGTTCTGGAGTTGGGCCGCCGAACACAGCGCCACCCGTTCGTGGTTGAGCTGGTTGGTGATGAGGCGCCAGCCGTTGTTCTCGCCGCCCACCAGGTTGGCCGCGGGGACCCGCACGTCGTTGTAGAAGGTGGCGCTCGTGGTGGTACCGGTCACCGTGGGCACCGGACTCCACGAGAAGCCCGGCGTGTCGGTGGAGACCAGGAACATCGAGATGCCCTTGTGCTTCGGGGCATCGGGATCGGTCCGGGCT
>JBKJSO010000090.1:0-5003 GCA_046595835.1 Acidimicrobiales bacterium
CCGCATGCTCACCAACATGAGCGAGGCGGAGTGGGACGCCGTGATCAAGGTGCACCTCAAGGGCACGTTCGCTCCATCGCGCCACGCCGCCGCGTACTGGCGTGAGCGATCGAAGGCAGGCGAGACCAACGACGGTCGCATCATCAACACGTCGTCGCCCTCGGGCATCTACGGCAACGTCGGTCAGACGAACTACGGCGCCGCCAAGGCGGGCATCGCCAGCTTCACGGTGATCGCCGCCAAGGAGCTCGGCCGCTACGGCGTCACCGTCAACGCCATCGCCCCTGCCGCCCTCACCCGGATGACGGAGGGACTCGGGATGGGTCAGGCTTCGGAGGAGGACAAGGCCACGATGTCGCCGGTGCACATCGCGCCGATCGTGTGCTGGCTGGCCAGCCCCGAGTCAGCCCACGTGACCGGGCGCGTCTTCGACGTGACCGGCCGGATGCTGAGCGTCAGCGAGGGCTGGCACCGCGGTCCCACGCTCGAGAACCCGACCGACGATCCTGCTGAGCTCGGGGCCCTGGTGTCCGATCTCGTGGCCAGGGCCCGTCCCAACGCCAACATGTTCGGCTACGACGAGAAGTAGGGGAGCACACGCACATGCCCATCAACCCTGATGCCGTCGGCTCCAGGTCCGAGCCGGCACGCCGCAAGTGGAGCAGCAAGGACGCCCTCATCTACGCCTTGGGCGTGGGCGCCGGCGCGGCCGACCCGCTCGCCGAGCTCGAGTTCACCACGGAGAACACCAGCGACAAGCCCCAGCGGGCGCTGCCCACCATCGCGGTGGTGCTCGGACCGCTCGGGGGTGCGTTCGGCTCCATCGGTTCGTTCAACCCGGCCATGCTCGTGCACGGCGAGCAGGGCATCACCTTGCATCGGGAGATCCCGATCGAGGGCGAGCTCGAAGCCGTCAGCGAGATCACCGGCATCTACGACAAGGGCAAGGGCGCGGTCGTGGTCACGGAGTCGACCGCCACGCTGGTGGACACGGGCGAGCCGCTGTTCTCCACGCGCATGTCGGCGTTCATCCGAGGCGAGGGCGGCTGGGGCGGCGACCGGGGGCCCTCGGGCACTCCCAATGCGGCTCCCGAGCGAGCACCCGATCACAGCGTCATGGTGCAGACCCGCACCGACCAGGCCTTGCTCTACCGCCTCTCCGGCGACCGCAACCCGCTGCACAGCGATCCGGCGTTCGCGGCGATGGGTGGCTTCGACCGGCCGATCCTCCACGGGCTCTGCACCTTCGGCTTCACCGGCCGGGCCCTGCTCCACGAGCTGTGCGGCAGCGACCCGGCGCGCTTCGCCGGCATGGACGCGCGGTTCAGCTCGCCCGTGATGCCCGGCGAGGCGCTCACCGTGAAGACCTGGGACGACGGTTCCGGCACCGCCATCTTCCAGACGTGCGGTCAGGACGGCCGTGTCGTGATCGACGCCGGGCGCGTCACCTTCAGCTAGCGACGTCGTCGGCGTAGCGCAGTCAGAACAGGGAGGTCTGGGCCCGCTCGATGCCGCGAAGCGCGTCGTAGTCCACCTCGACGCAGAGGATGCCCCGCTCGGCGGCGAGGGCCTTGGCCTGCGGCTTGATGATCTGCGCCACGAACTTCCCCCGCACCGGTCGCAGCGTGGGGTCGCGCTCGAGGAACTCGAGGTAGCGGGCCAGCTGCTCCACGCCATCGATGCCTCCGTGGCGCTTGATCTCGATCGCCACGGCGCGTCCGGCCGAGTCGCGGCACAGCAGGTCGACCGGGCCGATCTCCGTGCGGTGCTCACGACGCACCAGCACCATGCCCGGCTCGAGCTGATCACACGCGGCGGCCAGGAGCTCCTGGAGGTGCGCCTCCACGCCGTCCTTCTGGAGACCAGGGTCGACGCCGAGGTCGTGAGCGGTGTCGGAGAGGATCTCCTCGATGGTGATGACGAGCCGCTCGCCCTTCGGGCTGGTGACCGTCCAGCCGGTGTCGTCCACCACGAGACGGTTGGGGGCATTCATCCAGTTCAGGGGCTTGTAGGCGCCGCCGTCGGCGTGGATGGCCACGCAGCCGTCCTGCTTCACCATGATGAGCCGGACGGCCATCGGGAGGTGGGCCGACAAGCGACCCTCGTAGTCGACCGAGCAGCGGGCGACGACCAGCCTCACTTGCGGTGCTTCTGCAGCCGGCTGCGGATGATCTCCCGTCGGGCCTGGAGGTCTCGGTAGGTGACGGCGCCCTCGGTGCCCTCCTCGTAGCCGAAGCTGGCCCGCACCCCGGAGAGATCGAGCTCGTAGGTGCTCGGGTCGAGGCCGAGGTCACCGGCCAGACGATCGCCGTGGGCGGTGGCCAGGTGCATCGAGATGTTCCCGATCTCGCCGATGATGTCGAGGTCGGGGGCCAGGGTGGCGATGGCGCCGTCGAGGAACACCATGTTCTTGATGAAGAGCATGAGCTCCTTGGGCAGCCGTGCTCCGATGCCCATCAGAGCCTTGATCGTCTTCTGGATCTCGTTGACCAGCTCGTCGGCGTCCATCGTCGTAGGATCGACGACCGGCTTGTCGAGGCCGAGATCGCGGATGACCGCGTCGAGATCGGTGTCCGCGGGCAGCGCACCCAGGTCACGCAGGGCACCGAGCTGGCCGTGGATGTCGTTCGAGGTGGCCGTCATCAGCAGCCGGAGAAAGGCCAGCCGACGGGGCTCGGAGAGCCGTCCGACGATGCCGAAGTCGAGCAGCGCCGTGCGACCGTCAGGGAGCACGAAGAGGTTCCCGCCGTGCAGGTCCCCGTGGAAGATGCCGTGGATCATGGCGCCCTCCATGAAGCCGATCATCCCGGTGCGGACCACCCGCTCGGTGTCGACGCCTGCCGCCTTCATGCCGATGACGTCGTCGAACTTGAAGCCCTCGAGGCGCTCCATGACGAGCACGCGTGGGGTCACGAGCGTGGGGTGCGGGCGCGGGATGACGTAGTCGCGCTGGCCGAGCTCGGCGAAGGAGCGCGCCACGTCGAGCATGTTCTGGGCCTCGATCCGGAAGTCGAGCTCCTCGGTGATCGTCTCGGCGAACAGCTCCACGAGGGCCGGGGGGTTGGCCAGCGCGCTGATGGGGATCCGCCCCACGGTGAAGGGGGCGATCCAGGCCATCACCCGGAGGTCCTTGTGGACGAGCTCGCCCACCGACGGGCGCTGCACCTTCACCACCACCTCCTCGCCGCTCTGGAGGGTGGCGAGGTGCACCTGGGCGATCGACGCGGCGGCCAGCGGTTCGGGGTGGAACCGCGAGAACACCTCCTCGAGCGGGCGTCCGAGGTCCTCCTCCACGACCCTGCGAACCACGCTGAACGGCTCGGGCGGCACTTGGTCACGGCACTTCTTGAACTCGCCTACGAGCTCCTCCGGGAAGATGCCCTCGCCGGAGGAGATGATCTGCCCGAGCTTGATGTAGGTGGGTCCGAGCCGTTCGGCCGCCTTGCGCAGGCGACGAGACACATCCGCGTGGGAGACCGATCCGCCGGTGCAACGAGCACCGACGGCCCACAGCGCCAGTGCCGAGCCGAGCAGTGCGACGGTGCGCACGACGCGCAGGCCCGGCGGCACCTTGCCCGGCTTCGTGAGGTGCGGGAGGTCGATGGCGATCTGACGGCGCAGACCCGGTACCGCGGTGCGCCAAGGCATGCTCGCGGCCTCAACGATCCACGGCGGATCGTTGCTGAAGCTGCCCCAGGCGAGGTCGGCCGGAGGATCGAGGGGGGTTGCACGCATGGTGCTGGGAGTCTCGCGCCCCGACGAGCAGCGCAGCGAGGCGCGCTCTAGGGTCGGCCAGCCACAGCCTCAGGGGGAGAGATGGACCGCTGGATCGTCGACAGCCGACCGAGCCGCCGCTACCCGATCTACACCCGAGCGAACGTGGGCGAGGTGTTCCCTGACCCGGTCACGCCGCTCTCGGCGACCATCGGGATCATCCGGCACGCCGAGCCCGGCTGGCGTGACGCCTTTGCACACTTCGGAGCGGTTGACCTCGACGAGTACGACCCCGACAACATCGAGGTCATCGGTGTCTTCGGCGGCTACTGCTACTTGAACGTCACGCTGTCGCGCATCGTCGGCGTGCGAACGCCAGGGCTCACGCCCGAGATCATCGACGCCACGTTCTTTGGCGCGCAACCCGGTGTGCCCCCCTACCAACCGCAGGCCACCGACGAGCGGCAGGACCTCACGGAGCGGATCGGCGCCACGCTGCAGTGGGTGCTAACCACCGCCGACCTGGCGGACCTCGTGGAGGAGCAGCGGGCGATGGAGGCGCTCCGGGATGACCGTCCGGACCTCTCTCAGCTCGACGATGCGGCCCTGGTCGAGCGGCTGCGCACGCTCATGGACGACCACTTCCGCCGTCTGTTCGCCGAGCACATCTTCATCACCTACTGCGCCACGGTGCCCACCGGCATCCTCCAGCAGGCCTCCGCGGCCGCCGGTGACCCCACGATGGCCATGAAGCTCATCGCCGGGGTGGGCGATGTCGAGTCGGCGCAGCCCTCGATGCTCATGTGGGATCTCGGTCGAGTGGCGGCAGGGTCCCCGTCGCTCGCGGTCGCCTTCGAGGAGGGCATCTTCGGCCTTCCGGGCAGGATCGAGGCGCTGGCCACGGGTGGCGATGAGGACGCCGAGCGGTTCTCCAGGGGCTTCCAAGCCTTCCTGCACGAGCACGGGTGTCGCGGCCCGAACGAGTGGGAGATGCGCTCGCCCTCCTGGGAGACGCATCCCGAGCTGGCGCTGGCGGCCATCGACCGCATGCGCCTGTCGCCAGCGTCAGCGGCTCCGCAGGCCCAGCAGGCCGCGCGGGCCACCGAGCGCGAGTCGCTCGGCGCCGCGCTCGTCCAGGCGATGGCGGCCGACCCGGAGGCCCAGGGGCAGGTGCAGGCCGCCCTCCACGCAGCAACGGTGTTCCTCGCCGGCAGGGAGCGGTCCAAGACCAACGCCATCCGCCTCGTGCACGAGTGCCGCGTGGCGATGCAGGAGCCCGGCCGGCGCAT
>JBKJSO010000160.1:0-3216 GCA_046595835.1 Acidimicrobiales bacterium
CCGGTCAGCGCGCCTTGGCGTAGTCGGCGAAGCCCTGCCAGTCGATCACTACGCAGGCCTCGTCGCCGATGATCCACGCGTCGTGGCCCGGGTCGGCGACCATGAAGTCACCCGGGCCGTAGGTGAGCTCCTCACCGTCGTCCATCCGCACAGTCATCTGCCCCGAGATGACGTAGCCGACGTGCGCCGCCTGGCAGCTGTCAGTACCCGCGATGGGCTTGACGTGCTCGGACCACTTCCAGCCGGGCTCAAAGGTGGCCCGCCCCACCGCGCCCTTCTCGGCGTTGACGATCTCGAGCCGGCCCATGCCGTCCTTGAAGGGCCGAGTCTCCTCGGCCGCGTCGAGGCTCTTCTTGACAAGTCCAGCCATCCTGGACCCCCTCCCCTTGGGTTGTCCCCCGACCGTACGCCTCATTCGGCGATCCGGGAAGGGTCAGCACCCACCGTCGCTCGACGACCTGCTCAGCGCTCGATGGTCCAGGTGACCGGGTGCTCTGGCTCGTACGCGCACCAGAACCCGGTGCGGATCGCGCTGCGCAGGTGTCGACCGAGGGCCGGGGAGAGCGACTCGATGCGGTCGATGCTCGCCCGCACCCGCGCGGACACGGCCTTGCGCAGGCGCTCGTCGGGGTCACTCCCCACCCGACGCGCCCGCCCGCCCACGCCGAAGGCGGCGCTGAGCTCGGCGACAAGCGCGTCGCGCTCCGCGGCGAGGGCGGCGGCCCGGGCCAGGTCTGCGTGCCCATCGGCCTCGTCGAGGTCGTCCTCCAGATCAGCGAGGCGCTGTCGGTAGGCGCGGACGGCCTGGTCGTCGAGCACGGGCTGGGCCGTGGACGAAGCGACCGCGGCGCCCGCCCCCGCGAGCTCGCGCACGTGCACCTCGCGACCGGGCCGCTCGAGCAGGAGCGCCAGGTCGGCGATGCCCTTGGCGTGGCGGACGTGCAGGGTGGTGCCCGCCCACGACCACACCCAGCTATCACCTTGGCGCACCGCCCGGGCGGTCAGCGACGGCGCCGCCGAGGCCCCAGGCGCAGCTCGCAGCACCGGGGCGGGCGCACTGGGGAAGACCGGGCCCGTGCCCGAGAGCGGCGGGCGTGGCCCGTCGGCGACGAGCGCCTCCGCGTCCGCCGCCAACGCGGGTAGCCCGACGGCGACGAACGTCTCGGCGGCGACGCTCGCCAGCTGCCGGGCCCGCGGCGCGTCAGCGGGCTCGTCGAGTCGAGCGAGCGCCCAGGCCGCGTCGAGCCAGGTGAGGGCCTCGAGCAGCCGTCCGCCCCCCGCGACGGCGGCGACCGCTGCATCGACGTGGGCGCGCGTCGCGCTGGAGTCACCGGTCACAGCAGTCGTCATGGCCAGGTAGCGATGGGCAGACCCGTGCACGTAGGCGCCGATGCCCTCCACGCAGCCCACGTCCGCCACCGGCTCGAGCAGCGCGCCGAGCTGCGGGGCCCAACGGGCGTCACCCATGCGGGCCGAGGCGGCCGCGAGCTGCACGAGCGAACACAGCCACTCGCTGTCCCGGGGAAGCCCTTCGACGGTGTCTCCGGTGATCCGGTCCAGCGCGGCACGAGCCGCCTCCGCCTGTCCGAGCACGGCCGACGCATAGGCCCGGCTGAGGTCCAGGTAGTGAGCAATCGTGCTGGGCATCGCGGCCACCATCTCGTCGAGACGCCGGTCCGCCGCGCTCGTGTCACGTCGATCGAGCCCCTGCATGAAGCCCACGACCATGGTGAGGACCTCGGCATTGACGCTTCCACCGGCTCGTCCCAGCGCACTCGCCTCCGCCATCAGCCGCTCGGACTCGCCGAGGTCGCCACGAGCGTAGGAGCGCATCGCTCGCCACAGGGGGCCGTACCAGGAGTAGAGCGGGTCGCCCAGCCGGTCGGCAGAGCGCTCGTAGGCCGCCACCTCCTGGTCGGCGAGGTCGTGGTGGTTGCGCTCGAGGAGCGCAACCACCCGCAGCCGACGGCCCAGGAGCTCGAGGGGCAGGTCAGCGGCTCCGTCGGCGAGGCGCACGATCTCCGTCGCCGCAGCGAGGCGCTCGTCGACGGCGGCGGGACCGGCCATCGCGTCGCACCAAGCGGCGAGGGCGTGCCCGAGCACTACCGGGTCGGCCACGACGCGGGCGAGGGCCACGGCCCGCTCCGCCAGCTCGATGCGCCGCTCGTCCGACTCGACGAAGGCGAGCGCCACCGAGAGACGGGCCAACACGAGTGGGAGCAGCGGGTCGCCCTCGTCCAAGGTGGCCGCCGCCTCCTCCAGGAGGTCGATCTGGTGCCGGTCGACGAGGTGCACCTCGAACGCGCCCAGGCCCACCCCGAAGCCGAGCGCGGCCCGGGCCAGGAGGTCGCCCCGGCCGAGCCGGCGGGCTGCCGCGGCCGCCTCGTCGAACGCGGCGCGCACATCGGGTGTGCCCTGGCGCAGCCGAGCCGCCCCGATGCCGAGCCATGCCTCGGCGCGGCCATCATCTCCCGCAGACCCGGCGGGGGCGACGGCGAGCGCCCGTTCGAAGCTCGTCGCCGCCTCCGTCCACGCCAGCCGGAGCAGCGCGGCGCGTCCCGCGGCCACGAGGAGGTCGCCGGGCAGCCGATCGTCCGGAGCGAAGCGGCCACGAGCGGCGTGGTGCGCGAGCGTGGCCGCGGAGGCGCCATCCAGCACGCGCACAGCCAGGGCGTGCAGCTCCCCTCGCTGGTCGATGCCGAGGAGGTCATAGCGGGCGGTCTGCACCAGGGCGTGCACGAACCGCCAGCGTCCGGGCTCGCCGGTCACCGGCGCCACGAGGCGCGCCGCGCTGGCCTCATCGAGGCCGTCGCCCACGGGGCTGCCCACGAGCGCCTCCACCTGACGTTCGTCGAACTCCGGGCCGAGCACAGCCGCTGCGCCGAGCACCAGGTCGCACCTCGACGACACCCTGGCCAGGCGCCGCTCGAGGATGTCTCGCACACCGCTGGGCAGCACGCCACTGGGCAGCACACCGCCGCCCGCATCGAGCAGTCGCGCCACCTGGGTGACGAAGAGGGGGTTGCCGGATGTCTGGCGCTCGACCAACGCCACCTCGTCGAGCCCCGGCGGTCGACCCAGGGCCTCCTCGAGGACGGCACTCACGGCGTTTCGGTCGAGGCCGCCGAGCCAGAGCCGCTCAGCGTTTCCCCCCACCGACGCGAGGGGGTTGGTGCGGCTCAGCTCGTCGTCGCGATAGGTGCCGATGACCAGCAC
>JBKJSO010000269.1:0-17484 GCA_046595835.1 Acidimicrobiales bacterium
GGTCCTGTGCAACTGCAGTCCGTGAACCGAGTCAGGGCCGGGAGGCAGCAGCTCTCAGCGGAGCCTGCGGTGTGCCGCAGATCGCCTGACCGTCACATGGGGGAGCGGGCTCACCACGGAGCCCCGGCCGGTAGGGTCGACCCGATGGCTGATCCGTACCAGGCGCTCTACCGCCGCTACCGCTCGAAGCGCTTCGGCGAGCAGCGTGGGCAGGACCACGTGATGCGGGCCCTGCGCACCGCCGTGCAGGAGGACCGGGTCGGTCACGCCTACCTCTTCAGCGGCCCGCGAGGCACGGGCAAGACCTCCACCGCTCGCATCCTGGCCAAGGTCCTCAACTGCGACGCGCCGGTCGACGGCGAGCCGTGCTGTGTCTGCGAGAACTGCCTGGCCGTCGACGAGGGCCGCATCGTCGACTGGCTGCTCGAGCTCGATGCCGCGTCCAACAACGGTGTCGCGCACATCCGCGAGCTGATCGAGCGAATCCCGCTCGGCACCTCGGGCAACCGCAAGGTCGTGATCCTCGACGAAGTCCACATGCTCACCGCCGGTGCCTCGAACGCACTGCTGAAGTCGCTGGAGGAACCGCCGTCGCACGTCGTGTTCATCCTTGCGACCACCGATCCGCAGAAGGTGCTGCCCACCGTGCGCAGCCGCACGCAGCACTTCGAGTTCCACCTGCTGCCCGCCGAGGAGCTGGCCGACCACGTCCGCCACGTCATCGCCGATGCCGGGCTCGATCTCGGTGAGGACGCCGTGGAGCAGGTCGTGCGCCAGGGGGCCGGCTCGGCGCGCGACACGCTCTCGGCGCTCGACCAGGTGTCGGCGATGGGCGGGGTGGTCGAGGAGTCCAAGCCGGTCGAGTCCATCATCGATGCCATCCGGGCTCGGGACGCGGGCGCCGCCCTCGTCGCGGTGGCCGACGCGGTGGCGGCCGGCCGCGACCCGCGCTCGCTTGGCGAGGTGCTGATCGAGCGTCTGCGCGAGGCCTTCCTGGCGGTGATGGGCGCTCCCGATCGGCACGTGCCGGCGGCCGACCTCGAGCGGGCGTCCACCCTCGGCACTGAGCTCGGTCCCGCGGGGCTCACGCGAGCCCTCGAGGTGCTTGGCGAGGCGCTCGTGGAGCTGGCCAAGAAGCCCGATCCGCGCATCGTGCTCGAGGTGGCCCTCGTGCGCCTATGTCGCCCCGATGCCGACCGCTCGCTGGAGGCCGTGCTCGACCGCTTGGAGCGCCTGGAGCGAACGATCGCGCAGGGCGGTGTGGTGTCACAGCCTTCCGCCCCGGCCTCGGCCCCCTCACCAGCTCCGGCGCAACCCCTGTCCGCTGGCCCGGCAGCGGCGCCCGCCTCGAGCGGCCCCGCCGCCGCCGCTCGCGAACAGCTGGCGCGCGTCTCGGGCGCTCGCCCGGGCCCGGCGCGGGCGCCGGTGAAGAAGGCGACCGCAGCCCCCACCCCTGCATCGGTGCGTCCCCCGGCCGACGCGCCGCCCCCGTCGTCCCCCGCCTCGGCGGTCCCCAGCCCAAGCGGACCGGCCGCCGGTATCCCCACGCTCGACGAGCTGGCGCAGGCGTGGTCCGACTCGGTCCTGCCCGGGCTGAAGCAGGGCACCCGGGCGATGTTCCTCACCGGTCGCTTCGTGGAACCCGAGGCCGGGTCAGCGGTCTTCGCGTTGGCGAACGGCCCCACGCGCGATCACTGCGAGAAGAAGCGCCCCGAGGTCGAGGCCGCGCTGGCGGCGCACTTCGGCCGCCCGGTGCCGCTCCGACTGGTCGCCATCGCGGAGGAGGCTGGCAGTGCCACGTCCGCTTCCCGGCCCGGCCCGGCGCCGCGATCCGCAGCAGGCGGTGACGACGAGGAGATCGACGACGTGCACGCCCTCGAGGACGCGCCGACGGCGGCCTCCGGTGCCGAGCGATTGGTCGAGGCGTTCCCGGGCGCGGAGCTCGTCGACGAGCAATGAGCGGGCGACGCCGCCGCCTACGCTGCCAGGCGTGACCGACGCCCCGGACGACGCGAGTGGTGTGCCTGAGCTGCGGGACATGATCCCCGACATGGAGGCCCTCGAGGGCCTGGGTGGGGGAGCCCTCGGTGGCCTGCTCGAGCAGGCCCAGCAGATGATGGCGGCGCAGGCCGAGGCGGCCGAGCGAGAGGTCGAGGGCGTGGCGGGTGGCGGTGTCGTGCGGATCCGGGCCACCGGAACCGGCCAGGTGCTGGCGGTCACGATCGCGCCGGAGGTCGTCGACCCCGCCGACGTCTCGATGCTCGAAGATCTCGTGCTGGCCGCGCTCCACGATGTGAACGCCCGTCTCGCCGAGATCCAGCGCGAGGCCATGGGCCCGCTGGGCGATCTCTTCGGCGGGGGTTGACGCCGAACGATGGCCAACGTCTACCCCGCGCCGGTCCAGGAGCTCATTGACGAGCTGGGTCGCCTCCCCGGCGTGGGCCCGAAGTCCGCCCAGCGGATCGCCTTCCACCTCCTGCAGCTCACCAAGCCCGATGCCCTCCGGCTGGCCAATGCGATCAGCCAGGCCAAGGACCGAGTGAGCCTGTGCCAACGCTGCTTCAACATCGCAGAGGGCGACTCGTGCGAGCTCTGCGCCGACGATCGGCGCGACCCCACGATCCTGTGCGTGGTGGAAGAGCCGCGCGACATCGTGGCGGTGGAAAAGACGCAGGAGTTCCACGGCCGCTACCACGTGCTCCAGGGCGCCATCAGCCCGATCGAGGGGGTCGGCCCCGAGCAGCTGCGCATCCGCGAGCTCCTGCAGCGCATCGACGCCGAGGACGTGCATGAGGTGATCCTCTGCACCAACCCCAACCTCGAGGGGGAGACCACGGCGATGTACCTCGGCCGGCTGCTCAAGGACCTCGACGTGAAGGTCACCCGCATCGCCAGCGGCCTGCCCGTGGGCGGCGACCTGGAGTACGCCGACGAGCTGACGCTGGGGCGAGCGCTCGAGGGCCGTCGCGAGGTCGGGGGCTGACGAGGTGGGGGGGGGGGCTCAGCAGCGGCCGGGCCGGAAGATGACTGAGGCACCGGCGCTCCGTCGGGGCGGGCGGACAGACCGACGAAACAACCGGTGCCTCAGAGGGGGGTCACAGAGCGGATTGGCTGCTCCGTTGACGTTGCGATCAGGTTACAACGATTGCGGTCAGATGACAAGCATCGCTGAAGATCGACGGGGTGCCGCTCAGGCCGAATCGGCGGCGCCGACCCGAGTCGATCGCAGCAGGAGCAGAACGCCGAGCCCAGCTGCCGCGACCGAGGCGACCAGCACACCGATCTTGGCCTCGTCTTGTTGTCCCGCGTCGGCGTAGGCGAGCCCCGCCACGAAGATCGACACGGTAAACCCCACACCGGCCAAGGCCGCCATCCCGATGACGTGTGACCAGCCGAGATCGTCGGGGAGCCTCGCCATCCTGCATCGCACGGCCAACCAGGCGAAGGCACTCACGCCGGCCAGCTTGCCCGCCACCAACCCGACGACGACGCCGATCGTGATTCGAGATGACGCGGCGTCGTGCAGCGCCCCCGAGCTGAGCGGGATGCCGGCGTTGGCCAGCGCGAAGAGCGGGATCACCACATAGCTCGTCCACGGGTGCAGCGTCGTCTCCAAGCGGTCGGCCACGGAGACCGACTCGCGCAGCTCGAAGCCGATCTCGCGCACTTCGCTGGCCGTGACCTCGCCGTCGGCGGCCAGTCGGTCCGTGACCTGCTCGGCGATGGGACCGGGGTCGGCCTCGTCGCGGAGAGGTCGGGCTGGCGTGAGCAAGCCGAGGGCAACGCCCGCGATGGTGGCGTGGATGCCCGACTCGAGGGTGCACGCCCACACGATGGCCCCGACCACGACGTAGGCCGGCACGAACCAGACGCGGGCTCGCCGCATCACGGCCACGAGCACCAGTCCCGCCACCGCGCCCAGCAGCCACCGCAGCGAGATCTCGTCCGTGTAGAACACCGCGATCACCACGATGGCCCCGATGTCGTCGGCGATGGCGAGCCCGAGGAGCAGCACCTTGAGGGACGCGGGCACGCCGTCGCCGAGCAGCACGAGGATCCCCAGCGCGAAGGCGATGTCGGTCGCCATCGGGATGCCCCACCCCTTCGCTCCGTCGCCGCCGATGTTGACGGCGAGGAACAGCACCGCCGGCACGACCATGCCACCCAATGCGGCGATGACGGGCAGGGTGGCGTCGCGCAGGTCGGCCAGCTGTCCAGCCACGAGCTCGCGCTTGATCTCGAGCCCGACCACGAAGAAGAACAGGGCCATGAGCCCGTCGTTCACCCAGTGGACGAGATCCTCTGAAAGGTGCAGCGGGCCCGCCTCCACGGCGACGGTCGTGTGCCAGAGCTGGTGGTAGCTCGCCGACCAGGGCGAGTTGGCCCACACCAGTGCAGCGGCGGTGGCGGCGAGCAGCAGGATGCCCCCCGCCGCCTCGACGTCGAGGAACCGTGCCACCGGCTGCACCACGTAGCGGGCGAGGGGGCGATCGCTGCTCGTCCAGGTGGAACGCTCGGGCATGGTCATGGGAGGACATCCCTCGGGGGTCGCTGGTCGGACTTGCCGACCAGGCTTCCCGGCGCACCAACCCGCACCCTACCTGAGGGTGCCGAAGCGCCCCTCAGAGGTGGACGACGAGTCGCACTGCGGTGCCATCGGCGGTGGGCGTGAACGTCACCTCATCCACGAGGGAGCGCATCAGCGGGATGCCGAGCCCCCGCTCGTGGCGGAGCCGGCGCGGGTCGGTGACGGGTGGGATCGACTCGACCTCGTCGACGGCGAAGCCGCCGGCGTGGTCGGTGACCGTCACCGCGAGCGCGTGCGCACCGCGCTCCACAGTGATCCGCACCGCGTCGTCGTTCCCCACCGCCTCCTGCGCATCGACCGCGTTCGCGCAGGCTTCCGACACCGCCAGGCGGAGGTCCTCGATGCGTGGCTCCGGAACCCGCCCGTCGATGCTCGCGGCGCTCTGCACGACAAGGCGGACGAGGGTGAGGTGGTCGCTGCGGGGCGGGATCTCCAGCTCCACCACCTGGTTCATCGCTCAGCCCTCGACGGGTGCGGGCATCACCGCAGCGGCCACCGTAGGGGCCACCGAGAGCGCACGATCGAGGCCGGTGAGCTCGAAGGTGCGGCGAAGGTGCGCACGCGTCGACACGATCCGAAGGTCGCCCCCATGGGTTCGGGCCCGCTTGAGGGCGCCCACGATCACGCCCAGCCCCACGGAGTCGATGAAGTCGATGCCCTCAAGATCGAGCACGAGGTGCGATCGGCCGTCGGCCACGAGCTGCACGAGCTGCGCCCGCAGGCCGGGCGCCGTGGCCATGTCGAGCTCGCCGTGGGCCCGCACGATCACCCAGTCGTCCGTCTCGTCGAGGGTGATCGTGACATCCACCCCAAGGAACCTACCGGAGGCGGGGGCGTTAGCCGGGCGACACGCGTGGAACTACACCCCTGTGATCTGGCGATCGTCGGGCGTATCCTTCCGAGGACTCCAATGGCGCTCCAGACCGCACACCAGCCCGAGGCCGCCCGCGCGGCGGCGCTCGCCGACCTCCTCTCCGAGCTGGGGGCCGCGCGCGACCGCGAGCTGGCGGACGACGACGGGTCGAGTCAGGGCGGTCTCGACGCATCGAGCCGACTCGTCCACGTCGCCCACCTGCCGGAGCGGCAGGCAGAGTACGCGAGTCTGGCTCGCCCGCTGCCGGCCTCCGTGGCGGCGCGGCTCGACCGACCGATGTGGAGCCACCAGGTGGCGGCCATCGATCTGGTCCGCTCGAGGCGGTCGGTCGTGGTCGCCACCGGCACGGCGTCGGGAAAGTCGCTCTGCTATCAGGTGCCCCTCGCCGAGGCGGCCGTCGCCCCGATCCGCCCCGGCACCGGGCTGGCGCTGTTCCCCACGAAGGCGCTGGCCCACGACCAGCTGCGTGCCCTCACCGCGCTCGGCTTCCCAGGCGTGGTGGCCGGCGCCTACGACGGCGATGCCAGCCCGGAGGAGCGCACCTGGATCCGCAAGCACGCGTCCGTCGTGCTCACCAACCCTGAGATGCTCCACGCAGGGCTCCTGCCGCACCACGAGCGATGGGCCACCTTCCTCGGTCGGCTCAGCTACGTGGTGGTCGACGAGCTGCACGCCTTCCGTGGCGTGTTCGGGAGCCATGTGGCCCAGCTGCTGCGCCGGCTGCACCGGCTCGCCCTGCACCACGGCGCCGACCCGGTGTTCATCTGCTGTTCGGCCACGATCGGCGCACCACAGCGGCTGGCGTCCGCGCTCACGGGTGTGGAGGTCACGTCCGTCGTCAACGATGGCTCCCCGCGTGGCCCGCGCACGATCGCGCTGTGGCAGCCGCCGCTGCTCGATGCCGCATCGGGCACGCGTGCCTCGGCCCACCGCGAGGCCGCGGCTGTCACCGCCGGGCTCATCCGGGCCGGCCACACCACCCTGGGGTTCACCCGCAGCCGCCGCGGCGTGGAGATCGTGGCGGCTGACGTGCGGCGCAGGCTGCCCCGGTCGCTTGCTCGTCGGGTGCGCGCCTACCGCGGCGGCTACCTGGCGGAGGAACGGCGCGCCATCGAGGACGACCTCTTCTCTGGTCGGCTCGCGGGCATCGTGGCCACCTCCGCGCTGGAGCTGGGGATCGATGTCGGGGGTCTCGACGCGGTGGTGCTCGACGGCTTTCCTGGCACCATCGCTTCGTTCTGGCAACAGGCTGGCCGCGCGGGCCGGTCAGGCGATGCCTCCGCTGCAGTGCTCGTTGCGGGGGCCGACCAGCTCGACCAGTGGCTCGTCGCTCACCCGCACGAGCTCCTCACGCGTGCCCCGGAGCCAGCCGTGGTGAACCCGGCCAACCCCTACGTGCTCGACCCCCACCTTCGCTGCGCCGCCCACGAGCTGCCCCTCACCCACGCCGACGCCCGCTGGTGGCCAGGCGGGATGCTCGACGATGGCGTGCGCCGACTCGTGCAGGGCAATGAGCTGCTGGTCCGCCATCGCGGTCGTCGCGGCGAGCCCCTCGCGGTGTGGGACGGCGCCGGGTGGCCGGCGCACGGCGTGGGCCTCCGCAACGCCGGCGGGGCGCCGATCAAGATCGTGGAGGCCGTCACGGAGCGCCTCATCGGTGATGTCGACCGAGCTCGTGCCCTGGAGCAGGTCCACGCGGGGGCGTCGTACCTGCACCAAGGCGAGCACTGGCGCGTAGTCGATCTCGATCTCGAGGCCGGTGTGGCCACCGCAGAGCCCGACGATGGCGCCACCTACACCGTGGCCCGCACCGACACGAAGACGCGGCTGCTCGGCGCCGATGCGCGCTGCGCGGTGGGCGCCGCGGGGCTGTCGCTCGGTGCGGTGGAGGTGGTGTCGAGGGTCGTCGGCTATCAGCGCAAGGACACCCTCAGCAGAGCGGTTGTAGGGAGCGAGCCGCTCGACCTTCCCCCGGCCACGCTCGCCACGCGCGCGGTCTGGTACACGGTGAATGCAGGGGTCGTGGAGCGGGCCGGCATCGATCCCGTTCGCCTGCCTGGCGCACTGCACGCAATCGAGCACGCGGCGATCGGCATGCTCCCGCTGTTCGCGATCTGCGATCGGTGGGATGTGGGCGGTGTTTCCATCGCTCGCCACGCAGACACCGGCGAGCCCACGATCGTGATCTACGACGCCGTCCCCGGGGGCACCGGCGTAGCCGAGCTCGCCTTCGAGGCGGCGGAGCGGCATCTGCGCGCGACCTTCGAGAGCATCGCCGCCTGTGGTTGCCTCGACGGGTGCCCCACGTGCGTGCAGTCACCCAAGTGCGGCAACGGGAACGACCACCTCGACAAGCAGGCCGCCCTCGATCTGCTCGGCGCGATCCTCCGCTGAGCCGGCGAGGTCGCCAGGCTCTGGATCAGTCGAGGGGGCGGGCGGCCCGGGCCAGCATGCGCAGGTGGAAGGCCCACACGGCGAGCACGAGGGCGGTGGCCACAGGGATGGCCATGCCGCGGCCGGCCTGGCTGGTGGTGACGATCGATGCCATCGCGTCCTTCGGCAGCACCGGATCGGCCGCGCCGCGCTCGTAGGGGAGCGACTCGTTGAAGCCCGTGTCGAGGGTGGTGGTCGTGGCGATCGTCTGTGACGCGGGTCGCAACAGCGGCGGGAGGAACGTGCCGGAGAAGACGTGCGGAGCACTCACCCGAGGGGCGCTGCCGCCGCTGGCCCGCGCGCCGCCAGCGCCGGACTGACCGGAGCTGAGCGGGCCTCCCGAGCCGCTTGAACCCGTGGCACCGCCACCACCGCCGGAGGCCGACCCACCGGTGCCTGCGCCGGTGGTGTCGGTGGTGGGTGTCGGCGCCGCCACGAAGGGCGTGGCCGCCTCTCTGCTGGCACTGGAGACCATGTCACCGCTGGGGGAGGGACGGATGGCCGACACGCGGTACGAGGCCTCTCCACCAGAGTCGGGAAGAGCGGAGTCCGCATAGGACCGCTGATCGGCGGGCACGGTGGCCAGCTCCTCGAAGGAGCCCGCACCGATCTTGCGCTCGATGAGGTACCCGCTGAGGTCGGGTGCCGAGCTGGTCATGTCGTCCCAGCTCACGGTGACGGTGCGGCCGTCGGCGTTGGCCTGCACGCCCGTGACGGTGGGGGCGGGTGCGGACACGGCAACGGTGCGGTCGAGGGTCGCCGACTCCGTGGGGAAGAAGGCGTTGTTGTCCGTCGTGGTGGCGACCGCCGAGAGCGTGTAGGTGCCGTTGCACGGGATGCTCATGGTGACCTGGAAGGACCGGGGGGTGGCCGCCGACGCAAGGGCGGCCTGGGGGATCGAGCAGGGACCCGAGCCCGCCGGCGAGGCGGACACGGTGACGCTGGCTGTTCGGTTCAGCTTGTGCTGGAATGTCCCGCTGAGGCGGTAGGAGCTGGCCGACACCGCGCTGGGGCCAGCATCGAGCGTCGAGCCGCTCCAGTTCCCGCTGCCGATCGACTCGCCGCTCCACGCGGCGGGGGCGATGACGAGCAGCGCGACCGCTGAGGCCCCGGCGGCGGCGAGCACCCGGCGCATCAGGCCGCGGCCTTGGCGATGTCGCTGTGGACCAGGGTGGCCTTGATGACCAGGCGCTGGCGGGCACTGCCCTTCGGATGACAGGTGGTGAGGGTCAACGTGGCCTCGTTGGGTGTGTTGGAGAGGATGGCGATCTGTGTCGGTGACACGGCGAACGGCTGCTGGGTGACCTTGTAGGTGCAGCTCCCGATGGGGGTCTGCAGGGTGATCTCCGACCCGGGCTTGAGGAGGTCGACGTTGTGGAACGGGCGGCCGTAGGTGGTGCGGTGCCCGGCGATCGCCACGTTGCCGACCTCGCAGGGCAGCGGTGTGGAGGGGTAGTGGCCGGCTCCGGCTCGCAGGGCGCTGGCCGTGGTGCCCTCCACGACGACGACGTCGATGTTGATGTCGGGGATGACGATGCGGGTGAGGCTGTCACCCTCAGCGATCTTGTGGTCGAGGTAGGCCTGGCGAAGCTCGGGGCTCGAGATCTGGCGGTCGAGGCGGGACTGGATCCGGTCCTGCATCATGTTCGTGTAGAAGGGGTAGCCCACCGTGCCCACGGCCCCGACGAGGAGCCCGACCGACACTGCCGTGAGCGCCATGCGGGCCCACGTGCGGGTGCGCAGCCCGTTGGCCAGCCGACTGAGCGGGTCGGTCCCTGTGCCTGCCGTCGGCACCGGGGCGAGGGGCTCGTCTCGCAGGTGAGCGGGCTGGGTCGCCTTGGTGAGCGGCGCGAACACGGAGAGCGCGGCGACCACGAGGACGATGGAGACGGTGGCGAGGAGCTGCGGCATAGGGGGAGGTTCTGTGTGTTCAGGCTGGCGGCCCGGGCGCGAAGCTCCGGGCCGCCAGCGAGAGCAGGACTAGATGGTACGGCTGCGGCGGAGCAGGGCAGCTCCGACCGAACCGACGGCGAGCAGCGCCAGCGTCAGCGGGAGCATCGTGTCCCCACCGGTGCGGGGCAGGTCGGGCAGGGGCAGCGGGCGCTCGGCCGGGAGCGCCACGGGTGTGGCGCCAGCGGCGACGGCCGTGTGGCCGACGTTGAGGGTGATGCCGCCCTGGCCGGCTGCCGACAGGAGCGTGAGGCTGAGCACCGAGCTCTCCTGGCCCACGGTGGTCGAGCCGAAGTCGAAGCCGATGGCCTTGGCGGCCGCGGCATCGAGCGTCTTGGTCGAGCCCAGGGTGAAGCAGATGACCGGGGAGAGCGGGTTGGCGTCGCCACAGGCCAGCTTGTCGAACGCCGTGTTCAAGGCGGCCGTGAGCGGGCCGGTGAGGGCGTCGAGGCCGGCGAGCTGACCGTTCGGGTAGGTGACGTTGATCACCGCAGCCGAGCCACTGGTGGTCGGACTGGCTCCACTGAGGCCACGGGTGACCGCGGAGGTGGATGAGCCCACGGTGACGACGGCGAGGGCGCCGCCGGGGAGGTTGGGCAGGAGCTCCACGATCACGCCGTTCGACGTGGCGGTGGCCCCGACGTTCGAGGCGTCGGCCTGCGACGTGCTCGAGGTGGGAGCGATGGTGATACGGGCCAGGAGCTGGCCGGCCTGGATCTGGCCGAGGAGGCTGTCGACCACGCCGGGGAGGTTCACGCCCGTGCCGGCCGTGACCGGGCCGAGGACGGGAGCCAGCCCGGCGAAGAGCTGGTCGACGCCGCCCTGGATCTGTCCGACGACACCGGCGAGCGGTGTGCCGGCGATCAGGTCGGGGGAGGTGATCTCGATGACGACCTCGTCGGAGGTGGCCGAGCTGGCCGGGTTGCCGGAGGCGACGGCGGCCTTGGTGCGCACGCACACGAGCTCGAGGGCGGCGAGGTTGATGGGCGTGGGCAGGGCCAGCGCCTTGCAATCCTCGCCGGTCGCTTCGTCACCGGTGCTCGTCACGGGGGCGCCGGCCGAGTTGCCGGCAGGGGTGATGAGGGCGTGGCCGTCAGCCACGGCCTTGGGCGTGGAGTCCACACCGGAGGCCGTCTCGGACACGGCGAGGGCCTGCCCGAACACGCTCAGGTCGACGGCGGTGGCCTTGGCGCCGGCCGAGTAGGTCGCTCCGGACGGGGCCTGTGCCCCGGCTGGGAGGATTGCTGCGATGCTGATCGCGGCTGCAGTGGCCGTGATCCCGATGGTCCGCCTCAACATTGGTCTGTCCTCCAGCTGGGACTCACGTCCCTCATGTTCGTTGGTGTCGTGCGACAATTGCGCTAAAGGGAGCGTACCGGCACCACTCCGCGTGGTGAATAGGTCGCTTGCCCCCCCTTACGAGAGTTCGTTTCGCTGCCGCACCTGCCGGATCCTCCCATGGAGAAGCCGATCAGAGCAGAATTCTCCCCGAGATCGAAGCGAAATGTCCATCTCGCGGTAATTCGCGCAGATCGTGACCTAGCCCGGGTCCTCGACTCGCATCGAGGCCGACCCGGTGATCGTTCGGTCGGCGAGCATCACCCCGATGATCGGCACGTGCACCGGTTCCCTGTAGGTGACCACCACCCGCACGCGGCTCCCCGGCCCCGAGCGCCCCCGCACCGACACCCCTAGGCGGTCCGCGTCGAGCCCACTGGAGGCCAGCGCGGCCCGACGGGCCGCCCCCCGGGCAGGGTCGACGGCCGCCGCCCGGGCCGCCTCGCGGGTCGCGTGGATGACGAGCACGACATCGCGCGCGACCAACCCCACCTGGAGGATCGCCAGGAGCAGCAGCACGATCACGGGGAGCAGTAGGGCGAGCTCCACCGTGGCCTGGCCTCGGTCCCGTGGCGCAGAGCCCGGGCCGCAGGCCACTCAGGACACCTGCGAGAGCACGCGGTCGAGCACCGAGTTGAGCAGGCGAGTGACCTTGTCTGTTTTGGTGGCCCACGCCACGAGCAGCAGGGCCACCCCGGCCGCGCCGAGCAGCACGAGGGCGTACTCAGCCGTGGACTGGCCATCGTCGGCCGCGCGGCGCTGACGGAGTCGGTCGGCGGTGGTGAGGGCAAGGATCTGCAGGGACACGAGGGTCTGGAGCATGGCGATGATCTCCTTGGTGGAGTTTCGTGGGGTGGGGCGGGGCCCGAGGTGGCAGCGGCACCGGGTGCTGACAGGGCACCCGCGGCGCGATCAGGTGGGCAGGGCCTGCAGCGACGCCGCCAGCAACGGCGCCACGGTGAGCAGGGCGAAGGCGGGGAGCACACAGGACACCAGCGGGCCGAGCAACCGAACCGGCACCCGGCGAGCGTCCTGCTCGGCCCGGTGGCGGCGGTCCGAGCGGAGCTCGTCGCCGAGGCGCTCGAGCGTCGGCGTGAGGGGAGCGCCGTAGCGCAGGTGGTCGGCGAGAGCGTGGCCGAGGGCGTGCGCCCGATCGCCGAGCGGGGTCAGCGCGTCGACGAGCGCATCGCCGCGTGGTCTGCCCCGCGCTGCCTCGATGGCGGCGGCGCGCAGCGCGTCGCCGAGGGGTGCAGGAGCGAGGTCGGCGACGCGGGGATGCGCGATGGGCAGCGAGTGCCCTGC
Source organism: Acidimicrobiales bacterium (assembly GCA_046595835.1). Taxonomy (GTDB): domain Bacteria; phylum Actinomycetota; class Acidimicrobiia; order Acidimicrobiales; family VFJN01; genus VFJN01. Next base: position 12,486 of record JBKJSO010000269.1, read on the forward strand.
GCTTGTGCACAGCAGCAGCAGATCGACGACATCGGGGAGGGCCTCGGCGACGGCCCGCTCGGCCGCCCGTCGTCGGCGCAGCTGTTGCTGGCGGGCGCGCAGCCACGCACCGGCGACGACGAGCGGGGCCACGGCCGGTGCGACGACGGCCGCCAGCGCCACCGCCGCTCCGAGCCGATGGAGCCGCTGGCGCGTTGCGTGATCGGGGACCGAGAGCCCGACCGCGCGGAACAGCAACGCGGTGACCCGGTGCCCAGGGCCCCGGCGCGGGCCGGCCGACTGCTCGCCACCGAAGCGCTGCGGCGGCGGCCGCCGCCGCAGCAGGGCGAGCCCGATCACGCCAGCGGCGATCGAGAGCCCCGCGGCGATGGCAAGGGGCGAGCTGCTCATCTGACGCTCCGCAGGATGCGGGCCATCCACGCCGCGCCGGCGATCTCCAACCCCAGACCCGTGACGAGGCAGACCAGGCCCGGCAGCGAGCCGAGCAGGAAGCTGAGCATCGTGGGCTCCAACCCGGCGACGAGCATCGTGAACCCGACGGGCGCCACCGCGAGGACGATGGCCGACGCCCGCGCCTGGGTGGCCAGCGAACGCACCTCGGCCTGCACCTCTCGTCGGTCGCGCAGCGTGGCGGCGACACGATCGACGGAGCGCGCCACCTCACCACCGGCGTCGGCCGCCAGCTCGAGGGCGGCGGCCGCCAGGCGCTCGTGCGCACCCGACCCGGCGCTCGTGCCCCAACGCCGGAGCGCCGCTCCGAGGCCCGCCCCGTGCTCGATCTCTGCGGCCAGCGAATGAAGCTCCGCACCGAGGGGATCGGGAACCGCGGGGGCCGTCGAGATGATCGCCTGACCGAGGGCGCTCCCCGCCCGCACCGCCGACGCCACGCGCTCGAGCGCCAATGGGAGCTGTGCATCGCGCCGATCGGCCCAGCGCCAGGCGAGCAGGCGCCGCACCCCCGCCGGGATCGCTGCCATCAGCGCTGCGCTGAGCGCGCCGCCCACCGGGCCGGCCACCAGGAGCGCGAGCACGATCGCCGCCCCGGCGAACCATCGGGTCGCCGTCCATGCCGTCGCTGGGTCGACGCCGAGGCCGAGTTCGGCGAGCACGTGCTCGATCCAACGAGGGGCCGGGCGCCGGGCGCCCACCGCCCGAGCGTGCGCCGCCGGGGAGGAACAAGAGGCGCTTGGTGTCGGCCGGCGGACGACCGCCGGTGGCCGCCGGAGCCATGCGAGGGCCACGACCGCCACCGTGCCGCCGGCGAACCCGGGTTCGACCATCATCGAAGCCACGCCGGATCCGGCTCGGGTGCCCCAGCGGCGCGCGCCGGGCGCTCCGGCAGCGCGACGAGCCCCGCGGGCCCGGCGAGCGTGCGAAGCCGCTGTGGGGCGCGCCGCGCGTCGATCACCTCGCCCACCGCCACGACGCGCCGCACGCCGTCGGCCTCGCGGGCCACCTGCACCACCAGATCGACGGCGGCGGCGAGCTGCTCGCGCACGGCTGCCAGAGGCAGGTCCATGCCGGCGGAGAGCACCATCACCTCGAGGCGACGCAGTGCATCGACGGGCGAGTTGGCGTGGCAGGTGGACAGGGAGCCGTCGTGGCCCGTGTTCATCGCCCACAGCATGTCGAGGGCTTCGGGCCCGCGGACCTCGCCGACCACGATCCGGTCGGGGCGCATGCGCAGGGCGTTGCGCACCAGCCGACGGATGTCGACGGCACCGATGCCGTCAGGTGTGGCCGGGCGTGCCTCGAGGCGCACGACGTGCGGATGCGGCAGTCGTAGCTCAGCGGTGTCCTCCACGGTGACGATCCGCTCATCATTCGGGAGCAGGGCGGCCAGTGCGTTCAGCAGCGTGGTCTTGCCTGCGCCGGTGCCCCCGCTGACGATCACGCTGAGTCGGGCGCGCACCGCCCAGCCGAGCAGCTCGGCGACCCCCGGGGGGCAGAGGTCGGCCAGCGGTATGGCCTTGGCCCCGAAGCGTCGGATCGTGATGCACGGCCCGTCGACCGCGAGCGGTGGCACCACCACGTTCACCCGCGAGCCGTCGGGCAGCCGGGCATCGGCGACGGGTGAGGTGCGATCGGCTCGCAGGCCGAGCGGTCCGACGATGCGCTCTACGAGGAGGTCGACCTCACCGGGGGAGAGGTGCAGGTCGAGCGGTTCGAGGCCGCCGTGTCGCTCGACCCAGACAGGCCCAGCGCCGTTGACCATGATCTCGGTGACGGCAGGGTCCGCGAGGAGGGGATCGAGCCTGCCCAGCCCGACCGCTCGCGCCGCCACAGCGCTGGCCACGGCCTGCACCTCGGGCTCGGGAAGCAGCGGGTGCTCGCTGCGCACCGCAGCAGCGACGCGCTGCGGATCCGCCGCCGCGGCTGGGTCCTGCGCGAGCAGCCGTTGGTGGGCGGCCTGCGTGAGCTCCTGGCGGCGGAGCTCACGCAGCACGACTCAGCTCCCGGACGAGCCCCCGCGGCAGACGGGTGGCGAGCAGACCGGCATCGACGGCCCGAGCTACGGCAGGATCGACGGCCACCTCCGCCACAACAGGGGCACCCAGGCAGTCCTCGACATCGAGCCGGCTCAGCGATCGGCCTGGCTCGGTGAGCAGGACTACCTCGGAAGGGCGCAGCGGCGCAGCGAGCGCGCGCCGCAGCGCCAGGAAGCACGGGCGCGTGACGAGCACCGATCGTGTCGCCCCGGCCGCCACCGTGAGAGCGGCGCCGGACGGATCCGAGCCGCAGTCGGCCACGACGGACCGGGCGTCGGCGGCGAGCAGCGCGGTGAGGACCTCGGCGCGGTCGGCCCGGAGCTCGCCGGCGCCGCGGGGCAGCAAGGCCAGGCCCGGCGCGGCCAGCGTCTCGAGGCGGCTGAGTGCGTCGGCCGGCACGTCGGCGCCCGCGCCCAGCCAACCCGCCAGCCCTGGTCCGGGCGGGTCGGGGAGTCCGAGCGCGGCCGGGCAATCACCGGCGAGATCGGCGAGCAGGGCTCCCGCCGGAGTGCGCTGCGACAGGAGCAGAGCGATCGAGGCGGCCACGACGGTGGTGCCGGAGCCGCCCTTGGACGACCAGCAGGCGATGAGCATCAGACCTCCGATGGGCGCGGTCGTGGCAGGGCCACGGAGCTACATCGGGGGAAGGGGGGCCAGTGGAGCACGAGCTCGATCTGGTCGCCGGGTCGACGGTAGGGCAGGCCCGGCAACCAGACAAGAGCCGGTTCGGATCCCCCCAGACCTCGTGGCGGGAGCCCCGCATGGCCGTCGACGGACCCGCCGCTACCCTCGGATGGTGGTTTCCAATGCGGCTCCGAGCGTGGCCGCCTTCTTCGATCTCGACAAGACCGTCATCGCCAAGGCGTCGATGGTGGCGTTCAGCCGACCGCTGCACCGTGCGGGGATGCTGCCGCGGCGGATGATGCTGAAAGCCGCGTGGGGTCAGCTCATCTACGCCCAGTTCGGTGCCACCCCGGAGAAGCTCGAGAAGCTGCGTGCCTCGGTGCTGGCGCTGACCAAGGGCTGGGATCAGGCAGAGATCTCGAGCATCGTGCGCGAGGAGCTGGGCGAGGTCATCGAACCGATCGTGTACGACGAGGCGCTCGAGCGGATCCGTCAGCACCAGTGCTGGGGCCACAAGGTGTTCATCGTGTCGGCCTCACCCGAGGAGGTGGTGGCGCCGATCGCCCAGCTCCTCGGGGTCGACGAGGCGATCGCGACTCGCGCCGAGCTCGATGCCGACGGCCGCTACTCGGGCCGCACTGAGCGGTACGTGTACGCCCAGGAGAAGGTCACGGCCATCAACGAGGTGGCGGCGCGCGACGGACTCGACCTCGATCACTGCTGGGCCTACTCCGACTCCGCCACTGATGTGCCCATGCTCGCGGCGGTCGGGCACCCCGTGGCGGTGAACCCGGACCGCGAGCTGGCCAAGGTGGCCCGAGAACGGGGCTGGCAGGTGGAGCACTTCACCCTCGAGGTGCCGCTGCGCGATCGGGTGTCGATGCCCGCGCCAAAGCAGGCGGCCGCGGTGGGCGGTGGAGCGGCGGCCGTGGGAGCAGCGGCGTTGGGAGCCTGGTGGCTGTGGCGCCGGGCGACGGAGAGCCAGCCGGTACCCACCCTCGATCAGAGGTCGCGGACCTTCTTGGCAGCGACGGTTGCAAGGGCGACGACCACGATGAGCAAGAGCAGCTTCTTCATGCGCCGACGGTAGCCGGTCGGCGGCGCTGAAGGGTCAGGCCGGAGCCGATCCGGCTGCGCCGGTCGGCGGGCGGCACACGCGGAGGCGGGAGCGGAGCGACGCCCGGAGCGGGCGGGAAACGGTGAGCTTAGACCGCGAGGAGGTCGCGAGCGCCGGTGTCGCTGCTCGGGTGACGCAGCTTCGACATGGCCCTCGCCTCGATCTGACGGATGCGCTCCCGGGTGAGGTTGAAGTGCTCGCCAACCTCTTCCAGGGTGCGCGGCTCGCCGCGATCGAGGCCGAAGCGCAGCTTGAGGATCTCGCGCTCACGGTCGTCGAGCGGGGCGAGGAGCCGGTTGATCTCGTCGGGGAGCAGCGCGGTGGCGGCGACCTCGAAGGGCGACTCCGCGGAGCGGTCCTCCACGACGTCGCCCAGCTCAGCGTCGCCGTCCTCTCGGAGCGGCTCGGAGAGCGACAGGGGCTCGGCGGCGAAGCGCAGGGCCTCGGTGACCTTGTCCTCCGGCATCTCCACCTCGGCCGAGAGCTCGGCGAGCGTGGCGGGGCGACCGAGCTTCAGCTCGAGGCGGGCTCGGGCCTTCTGCAGCCGGGCCAGCGTGTCGCCGGCGTGGACGGGGAGGCGGATCGTGCGACCGGTGTTGGCGATGCCGCGCGTGATGGCCTGACGGATCCACCACGTGGCGTAGGTGGAGAACTTGAAGCCCTTGCGCCAGTCGAACTTCTCGACGGCGTGCATCAGGCCGAGGTTGCCCTCTTGGATGAGGTCGAGGAGCGGCAGACCCGACGCCTGGTACTTCTTGGCGATCGACAC
>JBKJSO010000338.1:0-8186 GCA_046595835.1 Acidimicrobiales bacterium
GAACCCGTCGTTGGGGCGGCCGTGGAAGGCCTCGATCACGCGCTCCGCGAACTCACCGGGAACGTCGTCGACGACGACCAGATCGCCGTGCACGGTGGTGCTAGGCCCCCGCGCCGAGCTCGGCGGCCTTGCCCTCGAGAGCCCCGAGGAGCTCGTCGAAGGACTTGCTGAAGGCGGCGAGGCCCTGCTCCTCGAGCACCCGGGCGACGTCGGCCAGATCGACGCCCACCGCGCCCAGCGCGCTGAGCACCTCTGCGGCGGCCGCGGGATCGGCGTCGACGGTGCGGGCCACCGTGCCGTGGTCGAGGAAGGCGTCGATCGTCTCCTCCGGCATTGTGTTCACCGTGTCCGGCCCGATGAGGCGATCGACGTACGTGGTGTCGGGGTAGGCGGGGTTCTTGGTGGAGGTCGACGCCCACAATGGCCGCTGCACCCGGGCGCCGCGCGACGCGAGGGCGTCCCAGCGGGGCCCGCTGAAGGTCTGCGTGAAGCGCTGGTAGGCCATCTGCGCCTGCGCCACAGCGGCCTTGCCCCGCAGGGCCAGCGCGGCGTCCGTGCCGATCTCCTCGAGGCGACGGTCGATCTCGGTGTCGACCCGTGAGATGAAGAAGCTGGCGACGCTCGAGATCCGCGCGAGGTCCCCGCTGTGCGCTTCGAGGCCGCTCAGGTAGGCCTCGATGACCTCGGCGTAGCGCACGAGGCTGAAGATCAGCGTCACGTTGATGCTGCGCCCCTCTGCGATCATCGTGCGGATCGGCGCCAGCCCTTCGGCCGTGCCGGGGATCTTCACGTAGAGGTTGGGCTCGTCGATCGAGGTGTGGAGGTGGCGGGCCGCCGCCTCGGTGCCCGCCGAGCTGCGGGCCAGGTCGGGAGCCACCTCGACCGACACGAAGCCGTCGAGGCCGTCGCTGGCGTCGTAGACGGGCCGCAGCAGGGCGAGGGCACCACGGATGTCGCTGGTGACGAGGTCCCAGTAGGCGTCGGTGACGTCGGTGCCGGCAGCGATGAGGTCGCCGAACTGCTCGTCGTAGTCGGTGCCCGAGCTGATGGCTTTCTGAAAGATCGAAGGGTTCGACGTGAGGCCCCGGATGCCGCGCTCCACCCATCCGGCCAGCTCGCCGCCCGTGAGCCAGCCGCGGCGCAGGTTGTCGAGCCACGGGCTCTGGCCCTGCGTCTGGAGCGCGGCGAGGCGGTTCGTGGGCGTGGTCATCCGAGGTCCTCGAGGTCGTCGATCAGCTGACGAGCACGGGCCACTACGTGCTCCGGTGTGAACCCGAGCTCGGCGAGGACGCGGTCGCCGGGTGCTGATGCCCCGAAGCGGTCGATCCCAACCGCGTCGTCGGCCCACCGGTCCCAGCCGAACGTCGTCCCGGCCTCGACGGCAAGTGTCGGCACGTCGGGTGGGAGCACGGTGTCCTGGTAGGCATCGGGTTGGTCGGCGAAGAGGTCCCAGCAGGGGAGCGAGGTCACCTGGGTGCGGATGCCCTCGGCCTCCAGGACGAGTGCGGCGCTCACGCTGAGGGCTACCTCGCTGCCCGTCGCCACGAGCACAAGGTCTGGGTCGTCGACGGGCACGAGGGCGTAGCCACCCTGGGCCACGGCGGCGTGGGCGGTCCCCTCGAGCACCGGCAGGTCCTGGCGGGAGAGGATCAGCGCGGTGGGACCGTCGTGCTCGACGGCGACGCGCCACGCGGCCGCCGTCTCGTTGGCATCGGCAGGGCGGATCACGCGCAGGCCGGGGATGGCGCGCAGGGCGGCGATGTGCTCCACCGGCTGATGGGTGGGGCCATCCTCGCCGACGCCCACCGAGTCGTGGGTGAACGAGTAGATGACCTTGGCCTTCGAGATCGACGCGAGGCGGATCGAGGGGCGGCAGTAGTCGCTGAAGACGAGGAACGTGCCGCCCACGGGCAGCACCCCCCCGTGCAGGGCCATCCCGTTCATGGTGGCCGCCATGGCGTGCTCGCGGATCCCGAAGTAGATCTGGCGCCCGCCTTCGTGGCCGGCTGATTGCATGCCGTGGCCCTTGAGGACGGTGCCCGTGTTGGAGGTGAGGTCGGCGCCCCCGGCGACCAGCCCGGGCACGACATCGGCCAAGGCCTCCAGGCAAGCGCCGCTCGCCACTCTCGTGGCCACCTGATCGCCGACCTCCCAGGTGGGCAGGGCGTCGGACCAGCCGGGCAGCCCGGTGGCCGAGAGGCACGCGTCGAGTGAGGCGCGGTCGCCGTCGAACGCCTCGATGCGCTTGGCCCATGCTTCGCGCTCCAACGCGCCCTGCGCCCCCGCCTCCCGGTAGAGCTCGAGCACGTCGTCGGGGACGTAGAAGGACTGATCGATGGGAAGGCCCAGGACCGCCTTGGTGGACCGGATGTCGTCGTCCTTCAGGGCGTAGCCGTGGGCGGCCGGATCGTCCGTCTTGGTAGGCGATGGGAACGCGATGTGGCTGCGAAGGATGACGAGCGACGGCCGGTCGTCCACCTCCGTGGCCCTCTGCAGGCCCTCCTCGATGGCGTCGAGGTCGTCGGCTACCTCGCCGAGGTGCTCGACGTGCCACCCGTAGGCTTCGAAGCGAGCGCCGGCGTCGTCGGACAGGGACAGCTCGGTGGCGCCGTCGATGGAGATGTGGTTGTCGTCGTACACGCACACGAGACGTCCGAGGCCGAGGTGGCCGGCCAGTGACGCGGCCTCGTGGGACAGGCCCTCGGAGAGGTCACCATCACCTGCGATGCAGTACGTGCGGTGATCGACGACGTCAGCGCCGAAGCGAGCTCGCAGCGAGCGCTCGGCGATGGCCATCCCCACCGCGTTGGCGAGGCCCTGGCCGAGGGGGCCTGTCGTGACCTCGACGCCCTCGGTGTGGCCCCGCTCGGGGTGACCGGGTGTCTTGCTGCCCCACTGCCGAAACGCCTTGATGTCCTCCAGCGTGAGGTCGTACCCGGTGAGGTGCAGCATCGAGTACAGGAGGATCGATGCGTGCCCGGCGGACAGCACGAAGCGGTCGCGGTCGGGCCAGTCGGGGGCGGATGCGTCGTAGCGCATGATGCGGGTCCACAGCACGTGGGCCAGCGGGGAGAGGGCCATCGCCGTGCCTTGGTGGCCCGAGCGGGCCGCGTGGGGGGCATCCATCGCCAGGCCGCGGATGACGTTGATGGCGCGTCGTTCGAGCTCAGTCGCAGGCACCGACCCACCCTACAAGAGCCCTTCGAGGCGTCCGCACTGGGTACCCTCCGGTCGTGGCCGCGTCTGATCCAACCCTCACGACGCGAGCGGCGATCCTCGTGGAAGCCCGGCGCTGCTTCGCGGAGCAGGGGTTCTCGGGCACCTCCCTCAACGACATCGCAGCCGGTGTGGGCATCCGCAAGCCCAGCCTTCTGCACCACTTCGCGTCCAAGGAGGCCATCTACCAAGAGGTGTTCGAGACGTCCCTGTCGGACTGGGTCGTCCGAGTGGAGACGGCCGTGGAGGTGCACGATCAGGAGGGGTGGAGCAAGGTCGACCACGTCGTCACGGCGGCCTTCGACTTCTTCGCGGAGAACCCGGACTTCGTGCGCATCATGCGCCGGGAGGCGCTCGACGGCCACGGCCACCTCGGTGTCGACCTCGGCACCGTGCTCAAGCCGTACTTCGATCGGGCCGTGCAGTTCTTCGACGCCCAGATGGGCGAGGGCCGGTTCCGCAAGCACGACAGCGAGCAGCTCATCGTGACGGGCATCGGCGCGCTGCTCGGGTACTTCTCCGACGTGCCCTTCCTCCGAGGCGTGCTCGGACGGGATCCCCTCTCCGACGAGATGCTCGAGGCCCGCCTCGATCATCTCCGCGAGTTCTTCCGCGCCGCCCTCGAGCCGTAGTCTCCGCAGCCATGCCCACCCTCTCCGAGGTCGACTCGAAGCGGCTGCTCGCCGCCCACGGGGTGACCTTTCCCGACGAGCGCCAGGTCACCGACGTCGCCGGAGCCGTGTCGGCCGCGATCGCCATCGGCCATCCGGTCGTGCTCAAGCTGGGCGGCGACGCCATCGCCCACAAGACCGAGCGGGGGCTGGTACGTCTCGGCCTCGGCGATGATGCCGCTGTTGCGGAGGCGGCGACCACCCTCCTGGCCGCCGCCCGACCCGACGACGGTGAGGTCCACCTGCTCGTCGCGCCGATGCTCAAGGGCAACCGCGAGCTCATCGCCGGCCTCCACCACGACGAGCAGTTCGGGATGACGGTGATGATCGGCGTGGGCGGCATCCTGGCCGAAGCCGTGGCCGACGTGACCTTCCGGCTCGTGCCCATCAGCCGGGTCGATGCCGCGGAGATGATCGACGACCTCGCCACCCAGAAGCTGCTCGGCGAGCTCCGGGGCGAACCGGCCGTCGACCGAGAAGCGCTCATCGACGTGCTCGTGGGGCTGAGCGCGGCGGCAGAGTCAGAGGCCACGATCGTCTCCGCCGACCTCAACCCGCTCATCGTCGTCGACGGGCGGCCGATCGCCGTCGACGCCCTTGTAGAGGTCGCACGATGACGGCTGTCGACGCTGCCGGCTTCCAGGCGCTGTTCGAGCCGCGGGGCGTGCTCGTGGCCGGCGTGTCGACCCACCCCGGCAAGTTCGGGTTCGTGAGCCTCCACAACATCCTTGCCTCCGGGTACGAGGGAGCGGTGTTCGGCTCGAGTCGCGAGGCGGGCGAGGTGCTGGGCGTGCCCATCGTCGACTCGATCGATGCGCTGCCCGACGGCGTGATCGACCTCGTGTTCGTGTGCACCCCGGCCGCCGCCAACCTCGACCTGCTGCGCGCCTGCGCCAAGAAGGGGATCCGGGCCGCCTTCATCGCCTCAGCGGGATACGGCGAGGCGGGCGAGGACGGCACGAAGATGCAGACGGAGCTGGTGGCCCTCGCCGACGAGCTGGGCATGCTCGTGGCCGGCCCCAACGGCCAGGGCGTGGTGTCCACGCCGGCCCAGCTCTGCGCGCAGATCGTGGCGCCCTACCCACCGGCCGGCGGCATCGGCATTGCCAGCCAGTCAGGCAACTTCATCTCGTCGTTCATGAACTACGCCGTGCAGACCGGGGTGGGCGTGAGCCGAGCCGTGTCGGCCGGGAACGCGGCCGCCGTGTCGATCCCCGACTACCTCGACTTCTACGCCACCGACCCCGCCACGTCGGTGGCCCTCGCGTACGTCGAAGGCGTGCCTGACGGGCGGGGCTTCTTCGAGCGCACCCGCGCCGTCGCGGCCCGCAAGCCCCTCGTGCTCGTCAAGGGCGGCGCCACCGCCGGCGGGCAACGGGCCGCGGCGTCGCACACCGGATCGCTGGCCACCGACGACCAGGTCTTCGACGGCATGTGCCGCCAGGCGGGCATCACGCGGACGGCCACCATCGAAGAGGCGTTCGAGGTGGCCGCCACGTTCGCCACCCAGCCCATGCCACGAGGCAACCGCGTGGTCGTGCTCACCACCGCCGGGGGCTGGGGGGTCGTCACGGCCGACGCCATCACCCGCTCGTCGCTCGACCTCACGTCGCTGCCGGACGATCTCAAGGCCGCGCTCGACGGCAAGCTCCCGCCGCGCTGGAGCCGGAACAACCCCGTCGACCTGGCTGGCGCGGAGACGCGCGACACCATCCCGGAGGTGCTCGACCTGATCGTCGGCCACCCCGAGGTCGATGCCGTGATCTACCTCGGCCTGGGCATCCAGTCGAACCAGGCTGCCCTCATGCGAGCAGGCCGCTTCTACCCCGCCCACGGGCTCGAGCGCATCGTCGACTACCACGAGCGCCAGGACGCCCGGTTCGCGGAGGCGGCGGCCGAGACCTCCAGCCGGTACGACAAGCCGGTCCTCACGGCCACTGAGCTGGCCGTGACCCATCCCGGCAACGCGGGGCCGGTGGCGGTGCGAGCCTCCGGGCGGCTCTGCTACCCGTCGGCCAACCGCGCGGTGGCGGCCCTCGACCACCTCTGGCAGCACGCCCGCCATCGTCAGGCGCGCCAGGGCTGAGCAGTTGCCCCGGTAGCGTCGTCTCAGTGGCGGTCATGCCGATGTTCCCGCTGGGTAGCGTGCTCGTGCCGTCGCTCGCACTGCCCCTCCACGTGTTCGAGCCCCGCTATCGCGCCCTCGTGCAGACCTGCCTGGCGGGCGACCGGGAGTTCGGGGTGGTGCTCATCGAGCGTGGGAGCGAGGTGGGCGGTGACGACGTCCGCAGCGACGTCGGCACGGTGGCGCGCATCACCGAGGCGGCGGAGCTGCCCGACGGCCGTTGGGCCCTCGGCGCGGTAGGCGTGCGCCGGCTGCGGGTGCGAGCCTGGCTGCCTGACGATCCGTACCCGCAGGCCGACGTCGACGACTGGCCCGACGCCGAAGCGGGCCCCGAGTGCGCTGATCGGGCCGCGGCCGTCGTGGCACGACTGCGGCAGGCGCTGGCCCTGGCGGCGGAGGCCGGTGATGCCGTCGCACCGGCCACCATCGGGCTGAGCGACGATCCGGTGCTGGTTGGTCACCAGGCGGCCGCGATCGCGCCGATCGGCCCCCTCGACCAGCAGCGCCTCCTTCGTTCGGCCACGCCCGAGGACCGGCTCGAGGCGCTCGACGAGCTGCTCATCGATGCGATCGAGGTCCTCGGTCTCCGCCTCGCAGGAGGGTGAAGGCCGCGAGGCGCGGGTAGTAGGGTCCACGTCCCGTGGCCCCCCGATCCGACCTTCCTTCCCGCTCCGCGGCGCACGTGCCGTCGAGCGCCGACCCCAAGAGCATCCCGGAGGTCGCCTCCGAGCTCTGGGAGCTGGCCACCTCGTACGCGAAGCAGGAGACGATCGACCCGCTGAAGGGCCTCGGTCGATTCCTCGGCTACGGCGTCGGCGGTGCGATCGCACTCGGAGTCGGCTCCGTGCTCGTGCTGCTGGCCGGGCTGCGAGCGATGCAGACGGAGACCAGCTCTACCTTCACCGGCAACCTGTCTTGGGCGCCGTACCTGATCGTGGCGGCAGCGGGTCTGGTGCTCATCGCGCTGGCTTTGCTCCGCGTCACCAAGAGGAAGGGGCCCGGCGCATGACGGCCACCGCCCACAGCACACCGATCACCCGCGACACCCTCGAGTCCAAGTTCCGCGAGCTCCAGGGCGGCGTCACCGAGACCCGGGAGTCCGCCACGTCGATGCTGATCACCGTCGGGGCCGTCGTGGCGGTCGGCGTCATCGCCATCGCCTTCCTGGCCGGGCGCCGCAAGGGCAAGAAGCGCACCACGGTGGTCGAGGTCCGCCGCATCTGATGCTCCTCACCGTCCTCGAGCGGCTGGCACAGCGACGTCGTCGCGCCGGTGCCCATCCCGCGTGGACGGCGGTCACCCTCGCCGCGTTCCTCTTGCGCCGCTACCAGCAGCGCTCCCGCCGCCACGACGTCGTCCTGCGCGAGGAGCTCAAACCGGGGGAGAGCGTCCTCATCTCCCACACCCCCCAACCCCGAGGCTGAGGTTGAAGGTCCACCTCCGCAACCCCAAGCGCGAGCTGGAGGTCGAGGGGCCGGTCCGGGTGCACGCCCTGCTCGAGCGCCTCGAGCTCGACCGTGGCTCCTTCCTGGTGATCCGGGGTGACACGCTCGTGCCTGGCGACGTCCTGCTCGACGACGCCGATGTCATCGAGATCCGACCGGTCATCTCGGGAGGTGCCACGTGAAGTGCACCGTGTGCAAGGGACCGGCCGTCATCGACGTCCGGCGCCACAACGCCAACTTCTGTGCGGAGCACTTCCTGCGACTCTGCCGGGACCAGGTGGCCAAGGCGATCAAGGACTTCGCCATGATCGAGCCGACGGAGCGCGTCTTGGTGGCCGTGTCCGGTGGCAAGGACTCGCTCGCCGTGTGGGATCTGCTGCTCGAGCTCGGCTACCAGGCCGACGGGTTCTACCTGGGCCTCGGCATCGGTGAGTACAGCGATTCCTCCGGCGAGCATGCTCGTGCCTTCGCCGCCGGGCGCGGCCTGCGGCTCATCGATGTCGAACCCGTGATCGGTCGGCAGATCGACCTCGATGAGCCGGAGGCCCCGCGCGGTGGCAAAGGCACGAGCGTGCTCGCCGGAGGAATCGCTGTAGTCGCCGATGCCGAGCCCCAGGTAGAGCCCGTCGGCCTGGTAGCCGAGCTCGAGCAGCAGATCCCACACGGCCAGCGAGTCCTTGCCCCCGGACACGGCCACCAAGACGCGCTCCGTCGGCTCGATCATGGCGA
>JBKJSO010000399.1:0-5377 GCA_046595835.1 Acidimicrobiales bacterium
GCATGGCCCGTGCCCTGCGCCCGGGTGGCGTGCTCGCCGTGTCCGCCTTCTCGGCCTACTTCATGCTGCGCTTCCTCGAGGACCACGACACCTTCGACGCGGCGGCCGGCGGGAACCACGAGCGCACCACCATCAAGGATGAGGCCGGCCACGAGGCATCCGTCGACCTCTGGACGACGTGCTTCACGCCGCGCGAGCTGCGCCTGCTCGCCGCCGAGTCCGGGCTGCGGGTGCGCCACATCTGGTCGGTCACACCCGGCGCCTACGCCGCCGAGGCGGCCTCCATCGACACTCCCGAGCTGCTGCTGGTGGCCGACCGGCCGTGACCTGGGCTGGAGCAGCGGTGTACGCTGCCCGGCGCGCTGCGGCGCCTGCCCCGCGCGCTCCCTTGTCCCTCTACTCCTGAAGGCCCCTCCCTTGTCCGACGACACCATGACCACCTACGAGCCGAACCCCGAAGCCATCGATGCACCGGTGTCCGGCATGGGCACCTTCGCCGAGGACGGCACGTACACCCCCCGTCAGATCACCGACGACGACCTCGGCGGCACCTTTGGCGATGCCATCGACGGCACCATGGTCACGGTCGAGGACGGGCAGCTGGTCGAGGGCACGGTGGTCAAGGTCGACCGGGACGAGGTCCTCCTCGACATCGGCTACAAGTCCGAGGGCGTGATCCCCAGCCGCGAGCTGTCGATCCGCAACGACGTCGATCCCAACGAGATCGTGTCGCTGGGCGACAAGATCGAGGCCCTTGTCCTCACCAAGGAGGACAAGGAGGGTCGTCTCGTCCTCTCCAAGAAGCGCGCCCAGTACGAGCGGGCCTGGGGCGACATCGAGCGCATCAAGGAAGAAGACGGCGTGGTCACCGGCCCCGTCATCGAGGTCGTCAAGGGCGGCCTCATCCTCGACATCGGCCTGCGGGGCTTCCTGCCCGCATCGCTCGTCGAGCTGCGCCGGGTGCGCGACCTGCAGCCCTACGTGGGACGCACCATCGAGGCCAAGATCATCGAGCTCGACAAGAACCGCAACAACGTGGTCCTGTCCCGCCGGGCCTGGCTCGAGGAGACGCAGAAGGAGCAGCGTGAGGACTTCCTCACCAACCTGAAGCCGGGCGAGGTCCGCAGCGGTGTCGTGTCGAGCGTCGTGAACTTCGGCGCCTTCGTCGACCTCGGCGGCATGGACGGCCTCATCCACGTGTCGGAGCTGTCGTGGAAGCACGTCGACCACCCCGGCTCCGTCGTGGCCGTGGGCGACGAGGTCACCGTGCAGGTGCTCGACGTCGACCTCGACCGCGAGCGGATCAGCCTGTCCCTCAAGGCCACGCAGCAGGATCCGTGGCAGGAGTTCGCCACGAGCCACCGGGTGGGCGAGCTCGTCTACGGCCGGGTCACGAAGCTCGTGCCGTTCGGCTCGTTCGTGCAGGTGGGCGAGGGCATCGAGGGTCTCGTGCACATCTCCGAGATGTCGGCCCACCACGTCGATCTGCCCGAGCAGGTGGTCACCCCCGGCGAGGAGCTGTGGGTCAAGATCATCGACCTCGACCTGCAGCGCCGCCGGATCAGCCTGTCCATCAAGCAGGCCGCCGAGGGCGGCGTGGTGGCGGCCGAGTACCAGGAGCACTTCGGCGAGCAGATGTACGACACCGAGGGCAACTACATCGGCCCGGCCATCGAGCACTCCGAGGAGGCCGAGGCGGCCTGGGCGGAGTACTTCGTGGAGCCTGTGGCGGGCGAGACCGCGGATGCCCCGGCGCCCGAGGCTGCCGTCGCGGAGCCCGAGCCGGGCATCGTGGCCGAGCCCGAGGTGGCGCAGGCCGAGCCGGAGGACGCTCCGGCCGCTGAAGGCTGAGCCTCTCCAGAGGGTCAGGTAGGCCGTACGGACCTGCCCGTGAGCGCATCACCCAAACGCCTCGGCTCGTCGCGGTAGGGTTCGGCCCGACCTTGCGGAAGGTCCGACCCGAGAAGAGGTGGGTGTGAGCTCTCGTCGAACTTTGATCCTGATCGCGGCCGTCGTTGTCGGTGCGATTGCGGCCTACGCCTTGTACACCTACGTGGGTGGCATCGAGGACAACGCCAACAACAACGCTGAGCGCGTCAAGATCTTCAAGATCGTGCGCGACATCCCGAAGGGCACCTTCGGCGACGAAGCGTTCGCGCAGGGCCTCATCAAGGAGGACGTGATCGCGAAGGAGTACCGGCCGGCTAGTGCGATCACCACGCCCGCACAGGTCGACGGCCTCGTGGCCATCTCCGACCTGCCTGCCAACCAGGTGGTCGTGAGCAACCAGTTCGTGTCGCAGGCCGAGTCGCTGTCCACCTTCTCGAGCCTGCTGAAGAACAACGAGGTCGCCATCACGATCTCGATCGACCAGATCCGCGGCGTCGCCGGGCTCCTTGTGCCGGGTGACTTCGTGAACATGCTCGTGACGGGTGCTGCCGCAGCGACAGCGCCGACGGGGCCGGCCGCGGCAGGACAGAGCGGTGCCGAGGTCTATGCGCAGCCGGCTCGCTACCTGTTCCAAAAGGTGCAGATCCTCGCCGTCGGGCAGACTCGCAAGCTCGAGCCAGGGGAGACCGCGGCCACAACGCCCACGGCGACTGCCACGTCGGGCCTGCTCACCTTCGCCCTGCCGGCGGTGGCGGCGCAGCAGATCGCTTCGGTGTCGGGCGGGTCGTTCTACCTCACGCTCGTACCCAAGGACTACCAGCCCACCCCGCTGCCCCCGCTCGACACAGGGGCCCCGCTGCCGGGCGAGACCGCTGATCAGCTCACGCCGTACGGCCCCGCCGGACGCCCCGAGTCCTAAGCACACAGCGGTCGCCCGCCCAAGGTCGCCGGCATCGTCCACCCTGCATTTCAGACAAGGATCCCCTCCCATCGCTACAGACCCGTCGAACCTTGCACCAGTGATCGTGATCGACGCCGATCCCGCCGCCCGCAGCCGCTTGGCGCTCCAGCTCGGGGGCCGGGCGGAGGGCCTTGAGTCGGTGGCCGAGCTCGGGGCACAGGTGCGGGGTCCGCTCGTGCTGGTGCTGGGACCGTCGTGCGCCAACCCCGCGGGCATCGCGGCGGCCTCTGAGGCGATGCGGGCGCCCGGGGTGGGCGCCATCCTGGTCACCGAGGAGCTCTCCACCGATCTGCTGCAGACGGCGCTGCGGGCCGGCGTGAAAGACGTGCTGGCGGCGCCGGTCGACTCCGAGCAGCTCACCGCGGCGGTCGACCGAGTGGCCGACGCCCTCGGTCAGGGCCGTACCGACGGTGGGCTCACGGGCTTCGACGCTGGCGAGGCGGCCCCGGTCGCCGACACCGGTGACCTCGGCAAGGTGATCACGGTCTTCTCCACCAAGGGCGGAGCCGGCAAGTCGGTGATCGCGGCGAACCTGGCCGTCGTGCTGGCTCGTCGGAGCAGCAAACCCGTGGTTCTCGTGGACGCCGATCTGCAGTTCGGCGATGTTGCCGTGATGCTCAAGCTGGCGCCCCAGCACACGATCGTGGACGCGGTGGGCTCGGCCGACCGACTCGACGCGGCACTGCTGCAACAGTTCCTCATGCGGCACGAGCCGTCCGGGTTGTTCATCCTCCCCGCCCCGCTCGAGCCCTCCTTCGCCGATCAGATCAGCGCCGGCGAGATGGTGCAGATCATCGAGCTCTTGCGAACGTTCTGCGAGTACGTCGTGATCGACACCGCGGCCTACTTCAACGAGGTGGTGCTCGGGCTCATCGAGGAGTCCGACGAGGTGCTCCTGATTGCCGGGATGGACATCCCCAACATCAAGAACGTCAAGATCGGCTTGCAGACCCTTCGTCTGCTCAACGTGCCGATGTCGAAGCTGCACCTCGTCCTCAACCGGGCCAACTCCAAGGTGAAGCTCGATGTGAGCGAGGTGGAGCGCACGCTCCAGATCAAGGCGGAGTCGCTCATCCCGAGCGACGTCGTGGTACCGCAGTCCGTGAACAAGGGCACCCCGGTGGTTCTCGACGCGCCGAAGTCCGGGGTGGCCAAGTCGATCGAACAGCTGGCGGACATGTTCAGCACCAACGTCGGCGAGCGTCGCCGGCGCTGAGCAGCAGTGGAGAACACCTTGCGCGACACTGCACGAGTTGCAACGAAGGGATGGGCGGCATGAGCCTCTACAAGCGTCTGCACGAGGTGCAGCAGGGCACGGCGGCACCGGGGACCAAGCGCCGCGACCCGGTGCTCGACGAGCTGCGCCAGCGCATCCACCACCACCTCATCGACGAGCTGGGTCCGATCCTCTACGACAAGCGACTGTCCGAGGACGACCTGCGCCGACGGGTCCACGAGCAGCTGCACGCAGCGCTGGCTCAGGAGCGGGCGCCGCTGTCGGCCGCCGACAAGGCGCAGCTCATCCAGGACGTCTCTGACGACATCCTCGGCTACGGCCCCATCGACCGCCTCCTCAAGGACGACGAGGTCTCGGAGGTCATGGTCAACGGCCCCGAGTCGGTGTACGTGGAGCGGGCCGGGCGCATCGAGCGCACCGGGGCCAGCTTCGTCGACGAGACCCACCTCCGGCGCATCATCGACAAGATCGTGAGCCAGGTCGGCCGGCGCATCGACGAGGCGGTGCCGATGGTCGATGCCCGCCTTCCCGATGGCTCCCGGGTGAACGCCGTGATCCACCCCCTGGCGGTGGGCGGTCCGTTCCTCACGATCCGCAAGTTCTCCACCGACCCCTACCAGATCGACGACCTGATCCGCTTCGGCACGCTCAACGCCCACGCGGCCCGCTTCCTACAGGCCTGCGTGGTGGGGCGACTCAACGTCATCGTCTCGGGCGGCACCGGTACCGGCAAGACCACCACCCTCAACGTGCTCTCGTCGTTCATCCCCGCGGAGGAGCGCATCGTCACCGTGGAGGACGCCAAGGAGCTCCAGCTGCACCAGGATCACGTCCTGGCCATGGAGGCCCGCCCGCCGAACATCGAGGGCAAGGGCCAGGTCACCATCCGCGACCTCGTGCGCAACTGCCTCCGCATGCGGCCCGACCGGGTGGTGGTGGGCGAGTGCCGAGGTGGTGAGGCGCTCGACATGCTCCAGGCCATGAACACCGGCCACGACGGGTCGATCACCACCGTCCACGCCAACACCCCCCGTGACAGCCTGTCGCGTCTGGAGACGATGGTGCTGATGGCTGGCATCGACCTGCCGATCCGGGCCATCCGCGACCAGGTGGCCGGAGCGATCGACCTGATCGTCCAGCAGGCGCGCCTGCGGGATGGCACGCGCCGAATCACCGCCATCACCGAGGTTTCCGGTATGGAAGGCGATGTGATCACCCTGCAGGACCTGTTCACCTTCGACTACTCCGCGGGACGCGACGAGCACGGCCGCTTCCTGGGCAGCTTGCGC
>JBKJSO010000455.1:0-4494 GCA_046595835.1 Acidimicrobiales bacterium
CGCCGGTCGGGGACGCTCCGGTCGCACCTGGACGGCGCCCCCAGAGGGATCCCTGCTGCTGTCCGTGCTGCTGCGCCCGCCGGCTCGGGTCATGGACCTCAGCACGATGGCCATGGCGGTTGCGGCGGCCGAGGCGGTGGAAGCGCTGGCGGGCTTCGCGCCCCGGCTCAAGTGGCCCAACGACCTCGTGTGGCCGGGCGACGGCTCCGAACCTGATCGGAAGCTGGCCGGCATCCTGGCCGAGGCGGACTGGCCGGCAGCTTCCACGCCCGACGCCGGCTACCGGGCGCCCGACCCCGACGAGCGGGTCGTGGTCGTGGTGGGCGTGGGCATCAACGTGACCTGGCCCGACGTCATCCCGGAGGACCTGGCCGACATCGCGGTCGCCTGCAACCACATCTCCTCGACCCCCGTGGACCTGGAGGACCTGCTCGTCGCGGTCCTCCAGCGCCTCGACGGGCACTACAGCTCCCTACTCGACGGCGACCGCGACGCGCTGCTGATGGCCTGGCGGTCGCGGTCGGGCACCCTTGGTCGACGGGTACGCGTCGAGCTCGGGCACCGCGAGCTCGAGGGCGTCGCGGTCGACATCACCAACGCGGGACATCTCGTCGTCGAGACCGACGACGGGCCCCGCGAGATCGCCGCGGGCGACGTCGTGCACCTGCGACCGTCCTGAGCTCGCTGTCCGCTCCGGCACCGGCTCCGCGGGCGCTGGCTAACCTGACCCGGGTGCCGCACCCAGCCGGATCCGCCGTGACCGAGCGATGAACCTCGGCGGGCTCATCGATCGAGCGACGGGATCCGCCGCGGCACGCCTCGATCGTCGTGGGTTCCTGCGCCGGACGGCCCTCGTCGGCTCCGCGCTGGCCGTCGCCCCCGGCCGGTATCTCCTGCGGCCAGGCAGCGCCTACGCCGCCATCTGCAGCTGCAGCGGCAGCTCATGCGGCTGCGGCTCCACCTGCTGCGATGGCTACACCGAGTTCTGCTGCACGATCACCGGCCGGAACTCCTGTCCTGCGGGTACGGCCACCGGGGGTTGGTGGAAGGCGGACGGCTCGGGGCTGTGCTCCGGCGCTCCTCGCTACTACCTCGACTGCAACGTCGTCCCCCCGAACAGCCCGTGCTCGTGTGGCTGCGCCAACGGGAGCTGCAGCAACCGCAAGGCGTGCTGCACGAGGTTCCGCTACGGGCAGTGCCATCAGGAGATCGCCACGATGGGCCCGATCATGTGTCGGGTGGTCACCTGCACCCCACCGTGGCAGTTCGATCCGAGCTGCACAACGGCAACCCTCACCGACAACAACACCCGGTTCCACGATGCGCCCTGCCTCCATGCCGCCACGACGGCGACACCGGTCGGCTGGTACCTGCGCAACGACAACGACCCCGGCCCGCCGGAGATCGCCCTCACCTACGGCATGAGCGACTACACGCTGCTCGCCGGGGACTGGACCGGGGACGGGTCGGATTCGATCGGGGTGTGGGATCCGTCGACGGGCACGTTCTACCTGCGGAGCTCGAACACGGCGGGCAACCCGGACATCGCGGTGCAGTACGGGGTGCGGGGCTATGTGCCGTTGGTGGGCGACTGGACGGGCAAGGGGTTCGATTCGATCGGGGTGTGGGATCCGTCGACGGGCACGTTCTACCTGCGGAACTCGAACACGGCGGGCAACCCGGACATCGCGGTGCAGCACGGCGCGGCGGGCGACCTGCCCGTCTGCGGCGACTGGACCGCGAAGGGGTTCGACTCGATCGGCGTGTACCGCGACGGGTCGTGGTCGCTGCGCAACTCCAACACCTCTGGCCCTGCGGAGATCTCCCTGGCCTACGGAGCCAAGGGCTATCGACCGATCGTGGGCGACTGGAACGGTGGCGGCGCCACCTCGATCGGGGTCGGTGGACCGGCGACCGCACCCCCGGCGGCCCAGCGAGACAGCGAGTGGCTGCTGCGCAGCGAGAACACGCCCGGCCCCCCGACCAACGTCGTGTACTTCGGCACGAACACCATGGTCCCGATCGTGGGCGACTGGGATGGGACGGGCTCGGAGACGATCGGCTCCTACGACCCGGTGCGAGCCACGTTCGACCTGCGGAACTCGCTCGCTCCCGGGTCACCGGAGGTCTCCTTCGCGTTCGGGAGCCCCGGACAGATCCCGGTCACCGGCGACTTCTTCCACAACGGCCGCGCCAGCGTCGGCACCTACGCCGATGGCACGTGGTCCCTCCGCAGCGAGCTGGGCGCCGGCGCCCCTGACCTGACGTTCCGCTACGGCGCGCCGGGTTGGGTCCCGGTGGTCGGCGACTGGACCGGTGCCGGCATCGACGCCATCGGGGTGTGGGACCCGTCCACGGGCACCTTCTACCTGCGCAACACGGTCACGCCCGGCCCGCCGGACATCGTGGTGCGCTACGGCGTGCGCGGCTATGTGCCGCTGGTGGGGGACTGGACGGGCAAGGGCTTCGACTCAATCGGTGTTTGGGATCCGTCGTCGGCCACGTTCTACCTGCGCAACACCAACACTCCCGGCGCGCCCGACATCGCCGTGGCCTACGGCGCGTCGAGCTACCGCCCCATCGTGGGCGACTGGGATGGCAGCGGCACCACCACGATCGGGGTGGTCGTGTGACGGCGGTCGTCGTGGCACTCGGCCTCCTGGTTCTCCTGCTGGGCGTCCTCGTGGTCGGGTTGCTGCGCAGCCACGCGGAGATCCTCCGAGCACTGCACGGCCTGGGCGTCGATCTGAGCCCGGCGGGCGACGATGCCCTCCCGCGGCCGGTCCCCGGTCCGCTCGGCGCGGGAGCGGTGGTCCCGGCCAGCGTGAGCGGGCTCGACCCCATGGGCGGGGCGGTCACCGCGGCGCTCGTCGGCGAGGGACGCCTCACGCTCCTCGGCTTCCTCTCCAGCGGTTGCCTCACGTGCCGCCCGATGTGGGAGGCCATGGGAGCGCCCACCAGCGCCATCCCCGGTGGAGCCCGACCGATCGCCGTCACCAAGGGCCCACACGAGGAGAGCCCGGCCTCGGTCCGGGCGCTCGCCTCCTCCCACCTCACCACCATCATGAGCAGCGAGGCGTGGGCCAGCTTCGCGGTGCCGGGGTCGCCGTACTTCGTGCTCGTCGACGGTGCCGGTCGGATCGTCGGCGAGGGGACCGCGGGCACCTGGGCCCGGGTCCTTGAGCTGCTGGCCGAGGCGCTCGGCGATGCCCACGAGGCGCTGGACGTGCCGCCGGGCCCAGCGCGGGGGGCCGCCGCTCGCCTGCAGCACGTGGACGACACGTTGCGGGCGGCGGGGATCGAGCCCGGTCACGCGAGCCTGCACCCGGAGCGCTGAGCGTGGCGACCCTGCGTCATGCCCACCTCGAGATCGACCTCCCCAGCGGGTGGGAGGGGCGCGGGTTCGCCCGGTTGGAGGAGGTGAGCGGCGAGCGCACCTACACCGTCCTGCACCTCGCCAACTTCGCCCTGCCGAACCGGGTGGAGGACTACGGCGGCGGCGCGGTGGAGGCGATGCGGGCCCGCGATGCCTTCGTGTCGGTCCTCGAGTTCGGTCCGGAGAGCGTGGGCACCGCGATGTTCGCTCAGGAGGGCCTTCCCACGCTGACGAAGGACTCCTTCGATCCGAACCTGCTCCAGCGCGGCATCCGCGGTCAGTCGGGAGCCCAGTCGTTCTTCACCGTCAACGGTCGCCCCCACTGCCTCTACGTGGTGCTCGGCGAGCACCTGATGCGCGTCCGGCTGGCCCCGGAGCTCAACCGGGTCCTGCGGGGCCTGCGCTTCGGCACCTAGCGACGATGCCAGCGTGCGTCGTCGTCTCAGGGGTCGGTGGTGGTGGCGGCCAGCTCCGCCAGCGCCCCAGCCGCAGCCTTGGTGATCGGGCCGGGGGCCTCGAGCGCTCGGTCCTCGACGCGGTGGACGGCCTGCACGTCGCGACCTGTCGAGGTGACGAACACCTCGTCGGCCGAGGCGAAGGCGGCCATCGGGATGTCCTCCTCGACGGCGCCGGTGACCTCCAGCACGAGCTCACGCGTCACGCCAGCCAGGCAGCCTGACGACAGCGGTGGCGTGAGCAGCCGGCCGTCGATCGCCACGAACACGTTCGACCCGGTGCCTTCGCACAGCCAGCCCGTGGTGGTGGCGAAGATGGCCTCGGTGCAGCCCCGCTCCTTGGCGAAGGCCAGGGCCACCACGTTCTCCGCGTACGACGTCGTCTTGATGCCAGCGAGGGCGCCGCGCTCGTTGCGCGGCCACGGGACGACGCACACGCCCGTCAAGGGCGCCGCCACCTTGAGCACGCCGACGGCGACGAGGACCGTGGCGACCCCCTCGCCCCGCTCGGAGCCGAGCGGGGCCGCCCCGCCGGTGACCGTCACGCGCACGCGGGCGAGGAGCAGGTCGTGCGACGCCAGCACCTCGGCCATCGCGGCGCGCAGGTCGTCGTCGACGTAGGGGATCCGCAGGCCCAACCCGTCCGCGGAGCGCCGCAGCCGG
>JBKJSO010000386.1:0-6608 GCA_046595835.1 Acidimicrobiales bacterium
GCCCACGACGCGACGATCCGCGCTGTTGGCGCGGATGTCGTTGGCGACATCGCGACGCAGGGTCGGGATCAGCTGGCGGAGGTAGGCCCCCGGGCAGGTGGTCTGGCTGAGGTCGCCGTGGGGCACGACGGTCTGCACGACGATGTCCTGATCGGCCGGGAACCGCGAGCTGGGGTGGTCGACGGTGTGCACCACCGTGGTGCCGAGCGGGTCGATCCCGTGGTGGCCGAGCTTGAAGGCAACGAGCCGTCGCAGGCTGGTGTAGGTGGCGGCGGGCACGGTGCCGGTCTGGAAGTCGCCCAGCATCGCCACGCCCGTGCTGTGGGTGTTGAAGCCGCCGGAGTGCCCGCCGATGAGCGGCTCGCGGATGCCGCCGAAGCGGCCCTCGAAGATCTGGCCGAACCGATCGACGAGGAAGTTGTAGGCGATGTCGCACCAGCCGTTGGTGAACACGTGGAACCGGTAGATGCCGCGGACGAGCGCAGCGGCGTCGGCGGCGGCGTAGTCGTTGGCGTTCACCGTGTGGTGGATCACGAGGTAGGTGACGTCGTCGGCGTAGCGAGGCTGGTCGCAGTCGGCGTTGGCGGATCGCCAGCTCTCATCCGCGCCCCACTGGGCGCGCGTGATGATCCCTGGCTGCACGGGCAGCGCGGTGGCCGACGGCGTGGTGAGGGAACCGCCCTCGGCCGCCTGGGTGTCCATCAGGTGGAGGTCGAGGTTGCGCACCGCCGTGTCGCCGACGCGCACCTCGATGAGGTCGAGGTTGTGGCCCAACCAGGCCGGTCCGGCGAAGCGAGCCCGATTGGTGCTCTCGGCCCGCTCGGGAGCCTCGGCGAGCCCGCCGTCGAGATCGAGCCACTCGCTCCAGGTGCCGTCGGCAGAGCGGCCCCGCACCTCGAACTCCACGGCGGCCGGGGCCGACCAGGTGAAGCCGGCCATCTCACCTCGGTGCTGGGGCCGGAACGACCCGGACCAACCGGCCGGCACGTCGCCGACGGACACAACCTCGTCACCGACCGGCGGGGTGGGATCCGGGCCTGGGGCCGTCACGCCGGTGGCCACCGAGGTGGTCGCGATCGCGAGGACGGCGAGGCGGGCGAGCAGCGAGCGGGTGGAGCGTGTGGTGCGGATCCGGCGACGGACGGCCGTGGCGAGGTGCATGAGCAGTAGGCGTTCCCAGTTCATCGAGGGTCGCGCCACCGGCCAGCGGCGCGACGGACCGGATCCAGCATACGACGAAGGACGGCGCTCACTCCGTCATCCCGGAGGATCTGTTGGGCCCGATCGAACCGTCGCCGCACCCGAGCGACGAGCCGCGGGTGCGGGGCCACCATCGCCACGGAGATGAGGTGCGACTGCAGGGGATCGAGCAGGTCGGGAGCGCGACGCGGGTGGCGGCAGAACGCCACGAGGGGCTCGAGGACGGTCGGCCAGGTGAGCTCGGCCGCCGCGCCGGCGGTGTTGGCCCGGCACTGCTCGATCAGATCGACCTCGAACAGCAGCCGCTCGAGCGCTGTCTCGAGGGCGGCGACGTCGGTGGGCGGCACCACCAGGCCGAGGCCGCGGCGCTCGATCAGGTCGGCCAGCGCGTCGCCCCCGGTGCTCACCACGGGCAGTCCGGCCCACAGGTAGTCGAGGATGCGCGTGCGGAAGGAGAACTGGGTCTCGAGGTGGTCGAAGTGGGTGCTCACCCCGAGGTCGGCGTCGAGCAGGAAGTTGTGGCGGTCGTCGTAGTCGACCCATCCCTCGTTGAAGACCACCACCTTGTCCGTGAGGCCGAGCTCGTCGGCGCGCCGGCGGGCGGCCACGGCCATGCGCATCTCGGCCACCTCGGGGTTGGGGTGGCGGAGCCCCATGAACAGGAGCCGCACCTCAGGGTGTCGGGCCGCCAGGGCGCCCACGGCGTCGATGAGGGTGACCGGGTCGAACCAGTTGTAGATCCCACCGCCCCACAGGATGAGCTTGTCGTCGGCCCCGATGCCGGGCAGGACGCCCTTCACCGCGGCGCGGGTTCGCACGGGCGGCGTGACCGACAGGCCGAAGGGCACGACGTCGATGAGGGAGCGGAGGGCGTCGTCTTCGTCGTACACCATCGGGTTCACGCGGCCGACGCCGGCCAGCTGGCCGAGCCAGAAGTCGCGCTGCTTGTCGCTGGCGCAGACGAAGAAGTCGCCCCGGCGGAGCTGCTCGTTCAGCACGCGGGCGGCATCGGACACCGCTACCTTGCGGCCGTCGCGTCCATGCTCTCGGCCCTGCTCGAGCTGCTCGAGGTGCATCGGGTCGTAGAGGTCGCACACGATGACCTTGTCGGTGGCGCCGATCCACGGGCGTCCCGCCAGCACCCAGCCCTGGAACACGAACACGTCGCACCACTCGACGAGGGCGCGCAGCTCATCGTCGTCGACGGCCCGCACGTCGAGCTCCGCGCCCTCGAGCGTGCACTGCCCGGTGGTGACGAGCCGCACGTCGTGCTCGGGTGCGAGGGCCTGTGCGATGTTCCAGGCGCGGATGGCGGGACCGGCCATCTTGGCCGCCAACGTGTCGGCGGTGACGACCAGGATCCGGTGGCTCACGAGGTGATGCGCCAGCGACCGTCGAGCGACACGACCCCGCCGTAGGTCTCGTGCGGCGTGCCGGGCCCCACGTCGAAGCGGTGGGCGCGGTGGCGGTAGTCGTAGAAGTGGAGGGCGGCGTGGTCGGTGAGCGCGGCGGACACGTCGTAGGTGCCGGGCAGCAGCAGCAGCCGGTCGACCACGAGGTCGACCACGCCGGGGCCGTCGATGCGATCGACGGCGAGGCCCGCCTCCCGGGTGTTCGGACCGGTGACGTGCAAGCCGTCGACGGTGTGGATGCCGAGGCCGAACACGGGCTGCTGGATCGGCTCGTGGGCGTCGTAGTGGAAGCGGAAGGTGACGGGCTCCCCGGTGTGCACCTTGGAGGTGGGGCGACCGTCGGCATCGATCAGCTCGATGCGCTCGATGCGGGCCTCGCCGCTCCCCCAGCGCGTGCCCACGCCGGCGGGCTCCTCGCTGCGGTCGCTGTGGACTGTGTCGAGGTACTCGTCGATGACCTCGCTGGCCGGACCGCTGGAGCGGATCACGCCATCGTCGAGCCACGCGGCGTGGTCGCACATCGACCGGACGCTCCCCAGCGCATGCGACACGAGCACGATCGTGCGGCCATCGGCGCGCATCTCGGCGAACTTCTCGGCACAGCGGCGCTGGAACTGCTCGTCGCCCACGGCCAGCACCTCGTCGACGAGCAGCACATCGGGCTCCACGTTGATGGCCACGGAGAAGCCCAGGCGCACGTACATCCCCGACGAGTAGTTCTTCACCGGCGTGTCGATGAACCGCTCGAGGCCGGCGAAGGCGACGATGTCGTCGTAGCGACTGGCCAGCTCCTTGCGGCCGACCCCGAGGATCGATCCGTTCAGGAAGATGTTCTCGCGGCCGGACAGCTCGGGGTGGAAGCCGGCACCGAGCTCGAGCAGGGCGCTGACCTTGCCATCGATCGTGATCGTGCCCTTGTCAGGCCGCAGGATCTGGGCCATGCACTTGAGCAGCGTGCTCTTGCCGGAGCCGTTCTCGCCGATCAGACCGAACGTGGTGCCGGTGGGGACCTCCAAGGAGACGTCCGTGAGGGCCCAGAACTCGTCGTACTCGGCTCGCTTGCGGTGCAGGACCGCGGCCTTGAGCGTCTGGTTGCGGTCGCGGTGGAGCCGGAACGTCTTCGACACGCCCTCGACTGACACCGCTTTGGTGCTCACTAGAGCTCCTCCGCGAAGCGCGGCTCGAGGCGGGCGAACACGGTGGCGCCGATCGTGAGGCTCACCGCGGCGGCCACCACGAGCACGGCGACGTCGTTGAAGGTGGGCCCGCGCAGGTCGTACAGCAGGTTGCGGTACACCTCCACGAAGTGGACCATCGGGTTCAGGTCGTAGATGCGCAGCAGCCAGGGCCGCTCCACCGCCGCTTGGTGGACCAGCGAGATCGGGTAGATGATGGGCGTGGCGTAGAACCACAGCTGCAGCCCGATGCCCACCAGATGCTCGAGGTCGCGGAAGTACACGGCGGCGCTGGCCAGCAGCAGCGCCACGCCGAGCACGAACACAGCCTGGAGCAAGAGGACGAGCACCACGGCGGGGATCCAGGGCAGCACGAAGTTGCCGACGATGAGCAGGATCACGGCCACCACGCTGAACTCGATGCACAACGAGATGCCCCACGACGACGTCGACGCCAGCACGAGGATCTGACGCGGGAAGAACACCTTCTTGATGAGGTTGGCGTTGCCGATGATCGCCCCCATGCCACCGATGATCCCGTTGGACAGGAAGTTCCACGGCAGCAGCCCGCACACGAGGTAGAGCGCGAACACGTGGAGGTGGCTCGGGTCGCCCACCGGCACGGGCACCTTGAGGAAGAAGCGGAACACCACCGCGAAGGTGGCCACCGCGGCCAGCGGGTTGAGCAGCGACCAGGCCCAGCCGAGCGCAGAGCGCTTGTACTTGCCGCGCAGCTCCCTCAACGTGAGGTTGACGGTCAGGTCGCGGCGGGAGAGGAGGGGGGTCAGCAGCGACATGGCAGCGGGAGTCGTGGGCGCGGCACCGCGCGGGTGGCGGACGCGACGGCCGCAATCATGGCACAGGGCCCGTCGCGGCCGGGAACCCGCTCAGCCCGGCCAGGGCCGCTCAGCACCGGGCACCACGCCCACGAACAGGGCGTTGGCGTTGCGGAACGGCGAGCCGTAGACGGACCCGCGCACCTCGTCCTTGCCGACCTGCACCCAGCGGTTGTCGGAGGAGATGCGGCGCAGGAAGACCCGCACCGGGAAGTCGAGCGCATCCTGCTGCAGGTACTCGTCGAGGTGGGGGTTCTGGCCCACCGGGCACGTCAGGAGCATCGTGCCGCCCGGCGCCAGCACCTTGCGCAGGTTGGTGTACGCCCGCAGCACCTTGTCGGGCTCGCGGGGGCGCTCGTCCCAGCCGACGTGCTCGAGCGTGGAGATGGACACGATGCGCTCGTAGGGCACCGTGGGGGCGAAGTCGACGATGTCGTCGTTCATCACCCCGGGGCTCACCTCGTACTTGTCGAGGATGTCGTGGGTGACGGACCCGTAGTGCGACAGCACGTTGCCGACCTCGAGGGTGCGACCGCTCGTCTGGGCGAGGAAGTCCCTCGCCAGCGCCAGCTCCACGCTGCGCTCGTTGCGCCAGGCCCGGTTGTAGTGGTGCCGAGCGTAGGGGATGGCCCGTCCCTCGAACTGGAGGGGCTCGCGCTCCCAGCGGGCCTTGAGGAAGGGGTAGGTGACGTAGGACCGCACGACATCGCCGGCCTCGCTCAGGACACCGCCCAAACCTTTTTCCGAGAGGTGGAAGGCCAGGCTCTGCCGCAGGCGGCGGAGCTCACGGGACGGGGCGTTCGACATGGGTGCTGCTCCTGGTGGCGGGATGGACGACGTCATGGAACGTGGCGGCCGTGCGCTCGGCCACCTCGCTCCAGCGGTACTTGGCGGCATGGGCCCGGCCGGCCCGCCGGCTGCTGGCCTGCAGCTCCGGGTCGGCGAGGAGGCGGTCGAGCTGCTCGGCGAGGTCGGCGGCGTCGCCCGCGCGGAAGAGCAGCCCGCCGGTGCCCTCAGCGGTGACCTCGCGGAACACGGCGATGTCGCTGACCACGATCGGGCAGCCGAGGGCCGACGCCTCGACGACGACGATGCCGAACCCCTCGATCTCGCTGGCCGAGACGAACACAGTGGACCCGGACACCTCGCGCAGCACGTCGACGTGGCTCGGGAGGTGGCCGGCGAAGCGCACTCGCTCGCCGATCCCCAGCGCCCGGGCCTGAGCCTCCAGTCGCTCCTGCTCGGGCCCGCGGCCGATCACCACCAGCTCCAGCTCGGGCCAGCGGTCCTGCAGGCGAGCCACGGCGTCGAGCACGAGGTCGACCCGCTTGTAGGGCACGAGCCGGCCGACCACCGCGATCCGCGGTCGCGGAGGGGGCGTCGGCGTGCCGACGGCGGCCACGAGCGTCTCGTCGTAGCCGCACGGGATCACGTCGATCCGCTCGGGCGCGATGCCATGGGCGATGAGCTTGTCGGCCGTGCTCTGGGAGATGGCGATGTAGCGCGCCACCGGCAGGCGCAGGATCAGGCGCTCGGACAGCTCACCGATCACCCCCGTGATCCGCCCGAACTGCCCGCTGCGCCACTGGCCGATGAGCACGTCCGGATACCAGAAGACGACGGGACGGCGGCGTAGCACGCCGATCAGCCACGCCACCGGGTGCACGACGTAGTTGGTGCCCATCACGACGTCGGCATCGGCGCGCAGGCCCTGCAGGAGGGCTCGGATCAGGAAGAGCAAGCGTCGGGGGATGGAACCCAGCGACGCGTGGTCCCAGCGCTCCCCATCGGTGCGGTCGGCGATGAAGGTGACGTCGTGCTGGCGCTCGAGCTCCCGGCCGACGTAGTGGCAGTAGGCCTCCACGCCGCCTGTGATCTCACCCCGGTCGGAGGACGGGAGGAACTCGGTGACGACGAGGATCTGCATGGGCGAGGGGCCATCGGGGCGATGCGGCGATGCGCGGGGCCACTCGAGGGACTTCCTA
>JBKJSO010000024.1:0-4367 GCA_046595835.1 Acidimicrobiales bacterium
GCCGGCGGCAACTGCGCGTGGGGCTCGTTCAAGCAGCCCGCCAACCCTGTGCTGCGCGACCTCACGGAGCGGGTGGTCATCGCCAGCAAGGGCCGGTTCGATCGCGCCGTGAAGGGACCGCTCCGAGCAAGCTCGGGGCTGCCATCGGAGGCCACCCTCACCGCAGATGAGTTCATGGACGCCACGCTCGACGTGTGGGAGCTCGCCCCCGAGAGCGCGAACCGCGTGAACCACCCGGCTCCCTTCCCGGTGGAGCTGCCGCAGCGCCTGATCGACCTCTACACCTACCGCGGCGATGTCGTGCTCGATCCCTTCATGGGCTCGGGCACCACGGCCATCGCTGCCGTGCGCACTGGCCGTCACTACCTCGGGTACGACACCGACGACGGCTACGCCAAGGCAGCTCGTGAGCGTGTGGCGTCCGAGGTCGATGCGGTGCTCATCTCGCCGCCGGCGGTGCTGCCCGACAAGGCATCCGTGGCGGCCCGGGAGCTGCTCGAGCATGCGGGCTTCACCGTCGCTGACGCCAAGGTCACCAAGCGCCGTCGCTTCGCAGGTGGGCTCTCGGTCGACTGGGTGGCCACCGACCGCACGGATGGCCAGTGGCTGGTGCTGGTGGCCGGCGCCAGCACGGTCGCCCGCTCCGGTCTGCGCCGATCCGACGTGCTGTTCCGCACCCTGGGCGAGGCGTCTGTGCTCACGCAGGCCGGCCATCGCGTGCTCGTGCTCACCACCGACCTGCCCGTCGCGCGGTCAGCCCCGCTGGCGGCGCTGCGATCGGCGAGAGGGGTCAGCCTCGTCGACGCGATCGAGCTCGGGGCGGCGGGGGCCGGCGAGCGCCTCGCCGCCTACGCCGATGGCGCCGCGGAGCCTGTCGGCGATCTGCTTCCTGGCACCTGAGGTCGCGTAGGTGCCGTCGGCCAAGACCGAGATCACCGAGATCGTCACGGGTCTGGCGATCAGCGGCGCGCCCACGCTCGAGGCAGCCCTGGCTTCTCGCCCGGTGGTGAACGTGGGCGACGACGTGTGGTCCCGGCTCGTCGAGCTGGATCGGGCCGGTCAGCACCGCCAGGAGTTCGCCGCAGCGTGGGCCAACGGCCGGGCGTTCCTCGCGGCTGACGACGGCCTCCGGGGCCACGCGCCCCAGGTGGTCGAGTGGAAGGGCCCCACCCAGGCCCCCGGCGACGAGGTGGTGCCGGCCGACCTCCGGATCGACCACGTGTGGCTCGTGAGCTGCAAGTACCTGTCGAAGGTGCTCGCCAACGCGGCGCCGTCGCGCCTCTTCGACCGGGGGCTCGCCGGTGGCCCGTCCCGCGCCGCGGGCGACTGGTACGCGGAGGTGGCCCCCGAGCACTACCAAGCTCTGTTCGCGCAGGTGCGTCTCGAGCTGGGCACTCGCGCGTCGCTGCCGCCCCACGCGTGCGACCTCACCCCCACGCACCGGGCCGAGCTGCGGGCCTATCTCGACGCGGGCTGGTCGCTTGACGCGCAGGCCGCCTACCGCTCGATGGCGGTGGCGGTGGGCGCGGCGTCAGCGGAGCGGTGGAAGCGCACACTCGCCAAGCGGGCCGACGCCGAGGCCGTGCTCTGGCGCCTGCTGCGGATCGGCAGTGCGCCGTACTTCGTGCTCGGCGCCCAGCGCGACCGCACGTTGCGCCTCCGGGTGATGACACCGTGGGATTGGCGCCAGGCCTTCGAGCTCAAGCGGGTCGACGTGTGGGGCGACGACGCCGGTCAGCCGCAGGTGCGCTGGCAGGCCCGCGTCCGTGCCCGCGCCACGGGAGAGGACCGAACGGTCGACGGTCACGTCGAGGTGCGCTGGAGCCACGGCCGCTTCGGCAAGCCCCCGGAGGCGAAGGCCTACCTGGACACGCCTCATCACCGCGTGCCGGGGTACGTTGCACTCACCTGACGACGAGGGAGGTGGGCCGATGGCCGAGCCGAGCCGATGGCGGCGGCCCCTCCTTGTCTCCGCACTCGTGGCCCTCGTGGTGGGCGCGCTCGCCCTGGCCGTCGTGGTCTTGAGCGATGACGACGTGCAGAGCGAGGGACCGAGCTCGTCGTCCACCACGCACACCACCACGACGACCCCTGTCACCACAGCTGGCGCGCCGCCGACGGAGCCGGCCTCCCAGGGCGGAATCGGTGCGGCGACCCCCCTGCGCCCGCAAGGGATCGGTCCCATTGAGGCCGGCATGACGGTGGCCGAAGCCCGAGCGGCGAGCGGGTTGTCGCTCACACCCGACGAATCCTTCGGACAGTTCGGTGGCTTCTGCTACTACGTCGACCTCAAGGGTCAGCCCGATCTCGCCATCCGGGTCCACAGCCCCGACGACCAACCCGTGCGGGATCCGGACGAGGGGGTCATCAGTGCCATCACGATCTACGCCCTCGATCCGGATGGCCCGTCAACGCGTCGAACGACCGCGGGGATCGGGCTTGGCGCATCCGAGGCGGAGGTGCGGGCGGCCCACGGTGACGCCATCGAGGAGCGGCCGCACGACTACACGCCCGGAGGCGCCTACCTCTACGTCCATCCGGCTGGCGCGCCCGGCTTCGGCATCCGCTACGTCGTCGACGAGCATCGCACGGTGACGAGCATCGACGTCGGCGACGCGGGTGGCATCACGGCACCGGAAGGGTGCAGCTGAGTCGTTCGCGGCGGAGGATGCTCCCGGCTCACGCGCCTTCGGCGACGGCCTTCAGGCGCTCGAGGGTGGCTCGCATGCCCGCGCGCAGCTCGTCGTCGTGCTCGTCCACGCCTCCGAGGGCGACCCTGGAGAACACGCGGGCGAGCAGCGGCCGTGCCTTGAAGGCGGCCCGCTCCTCGGTGACGAGCGTGCCGTCGCCGTCGGGTTCGAGGCGGTAGCTCCACCGCGTGCCGCTTTGCTGGGTCTCGAAGGCGAAGGCGCGACCGGGCTCCGCCGCCACCACCTCGTTGGTGGTCGACCAGCGGGCCAGGCCGCGCTTGTTGCTGCCCTTGAACCGCGCCCCGACAGCCGGCCCGGTGGCGCCGCCGAGCCAGTGACCGCCGGTGCACTCGGGGCTGAGGCGACCCATCTGGGTGACGTCGGAGACCATGGCGTAGATCCGCTCGGGCGGGGCGGCGATGCGGACCGTCACCGCGTCCGGAGAATGGCCGGATTCGTGGGCGTCGGGCATGTGCGGACCGTACCGGACCGGCGATAGCGTCGTCCCAAGTCCACGACAGCGGCCATCGGGGCCGTCAACCAGGGGGAATGCGCAGTGCAGCAGCACGACAAGATCTACATCGACGGCGCCTGGGTGCCGTCGTCCGGAGCCGGCTCCATCGAGGTCTTCGACTCGACCAACGGCGAGGTGATCGCCACGATCCCGAAGGGCTCCGCGGCCGACGTCGACGCCGCCGCCAAGGCTGCCCACGCCGCCTTCCCCGAGTGGTCGGCCAAGAGCCCCGAGGAGCGGGCCAAGTTCTGCACCCGCATCTCCGAGGGCCTCGCTGGCCGCATGGACGAGATCGCCACCGTGGTCACCCGCGAGGCAGGCATGCCGAAGTGGCTGAGCCTGATGGTGCAGGCCGGCCTGCCCATCAACTCCTTCGCCCAGGCCGGCGCCATCGCCGAGAGCTACGAGTACGAGACCACGGTCGGTTCCAGCCTCGTGGTGAAGGAGCCGGTGGGCGTCGTCGGGGCCATCACCCCGTGGAACTACCCGCTTCACCAGATCGCTGCCAAGGTGGCCTTCGCGATGGCCGCTGGGTGCACGGTCGTGCTCAAGCCGAGCGAGGTCGCCCCGCTCGACGCCTACATCCTCGCCGAGGTGATCAACGATGCTGGCGTCCCGGCCGGCGTGTTCAACCTCGTGACCGGCACCGGCGCCGAGGTCGGCGAGGCCATCTCGACGCATCCGCTCATCGACATGGTGAGCTTCACCGGGTCCACGCGGGCGGGCAAGGCCGTGGCCGCCGCTGCGTCGGGCACGCTGAAGCGCGTCGCCCTCGAGCTCGGCGGCAAGTCGGCCAACGTGCTGCTCGACGACGCGGACATCGACCGTTGCGTCCCGGCCGGCGTGCAGTTCGGGTGCTTCCTCAACTCGGGCCAGACGTGCTCGGCGCTCACCCGCATGCTCGTGCCACGGTCGATGCAGGCCGCCGTGGTCGAGGCCGCCCGCGCCAAAGCCGAGTCGCTCACGGTGGGGCCGGCGGATTCCGGTGCGGATCTCGGGCCGTTGATCTCGGCGGTGCAGCGCGACCGCGTGCGTGGTTACATCCGCAAGGGCATCGACGAGGGCGCCACGCTGGTCACCGGTGGCCCCGAGGCCCCCGATGGGCTCGACGTCGGCTACTTCGTGAAGCCGACGGTGTTCGCCGACGTCACCAAGGACATGAC
>JBKJSO010000356.1:0-4255 GCA_046595835.1 Acidimicrobiales bacterium
TCTCGACCAGCCCCGGAGCTTCGGGGAGATCGAGATCATCTGGCTCGGTCGCGACCGCTCCGAACTGGAGGAGCTGGCCAGCGTCGACGCCTACGATGGCTGACCAGATGTCCGACACCCAGCTGCACGAGACCCGCCGCGCCATCGAGGCCGTGCTCATGGTGGCCGAGCTGCCCGTCGAGCCGCAGCTGCTCGCCCAGCTCCTCGAAGTGCCCGTGGCCCGAGTGAACGAGGTGTGTCTCGAGCTGGCCGCCGAGTACGAAGCTGACGACCGCGGCTTCTCGCTCGTGCAGGTGGCCGGCGGCTGGCGGTACCAGAGCCACCCTGACCTGGCGCCCTACGTCGAGCGCTTCGTGCTGGAGGGCCAGTCGGCTCGTCTGTCGGGCGCCGCCCTCGAGACGCTCGCCATCGTGGCCTACAAGCAGCCCGTGTCCCGGGCCCAGGTCGCGGCCATCCGCGGCGTCAACGTCGACGGCGTGATGCGCACCCTGCAGCAGCGGGGGTTCATGGGTGAGGTCGGCAAGGACCCCGGTCCTGGTCAGGCCGTGCTCTTCGGCACGACGGCGCTCTTCCTCGAGCGCATCGGCGTGAACTCCCTCGACGAGCTCCCGCCGCTGGCTGAGTTCGTGCCCGGGGCCGATGTGGTCGAGCACCTCGAGGCCGGGTTGCGGCCCCCGCCTGGTCCGTCGCTCAGCGAGCGTCTCGATGAGATCGAGGCCACCAACGCCGTGCGCCGCCCCCTTGGCGACGACGAGGACGAGTAGTGCCGGGCCCCCCGGCGGGGGAGGACGGCGTCCGACTCCAGAAGGTGCTGGCCCAAGCCGGGCTGGGGAGTCGGCGCGTGTGCGAGGACCTCATCGAGCGACGACGCGTGCGGGTGAACGGTGAGGTGGCCGAGCTCGGCCGGCGCGTCGATGTCGACGTCGACGTCGTGGAGGTCGACGGCGCGCAGATCGGGGTGCGCCCCGGCCTCGTGCACTACCTGCTCAACAAACCCCGCGGCGTGATCACCACGGCCGCCGACACCCACGGTCGGCCGACGGTCCTCGAGCTCGTGCCCGAGGAGCCCCGCGTCTTCCCCGTGGGTCGCCTGGACGGGGACTCGGAGGGCCTGCTGCTCATCACCAACGACGGCGACCTCGCCCACCGTCTCACCCACCCGAGCTACGGCGTCGACAAGGAGTACCTCGTCGAGGTGGACGGCGAGCCGCACCGCGGCGTCGTGCGCCGCCTGCGTGAAGGCGTGGAGCTCGACGACGGCATCACGGCCCCGGCCAAGGTGGCGGTGCTCGGCGACCGGCTCCTGCGCATCACGATCCATGAGGGCCGCAACCGCCAGATCCGCCGTATGTGCGATGCCGTGGGTACCCCGGTTGTGCGACTGGTGCGGTCACGAATCGGTCCGCTGTCCGACCGCACCCTGGGGCCGGGGGAGTGGCGGCCGCTCACCCAGGACGAGGTGCGGGCACTCGAGCGGGACACCGTCACCAGGCGTGCCCGGTAGCCTCCACGCTCGTGTCTGCTGCGCTCCGAGCCCTTCGCGGGGCCACCACCGTCGACATCGACGAGGAAGCCCACGTCCACGAGCGGGTTGTCACCCTCCTCGAGGAGATGTGCGAGCGCAACGGGGTGCACCACGACGACATCGTGAGCATCCTCTTCACGGCCACCGACGACATCCACTCCACGTTCCCGGCCTCCGGCGCCCGCAAGCTCGGGATGGGCGACGTGCCCCTGATCTGTGCACGCGAGCTCGACGTGGTGGGTGGGGCGCCTCGATGCATTCGTGTGCTCATGCACCTCACGACCGGGCGCACACGGGCCGAGATGCGCCACGTGTACCTCGAGGGTGCCGTCGGGCTCCGTGACGACCTCCCGGGCTGAGCTGATGACGTCACGGCGAGCAGGGATCGTGGGCACAGGGCTCATCGGGGGTTCGATCGGCCTCGCGCTGCGGCGCCGCGGTTGGCACGTCACCGGCGACGATCACGACCCCGCCCACGCGGCGCGGGCGCTCGAGCTGGGGGCCCTGGATGTGGTCGGCACCGATGACCGGGCCGAGATCACCTTCCTCGCTACGCCCGTGCAGGCGGTGGTGGGGGCCGCTTGGGCCGCTCTCGAGGCGACGTCGGGCGTCGTCACCGATGTCGGCAGCGTGAAGGCGTCGATCCTCGGAGTGGTCGACCACCCACGCTTCGTCGGCGGCCATCCGATGGCCGGCTCGGAGCAGGACGGCGTCGACGGCGCCGACCCCGATCTCTTCGCCGGCGCTGTCTGGGTGCTCACTCCCACGGCCGCCACCGACGACGCCGCCTATGCGCTCGTGCGCTCGGTCGTGAAGGACCTTGGGGCCGACGTCGTGGCGCTGGCCCCCGACCACCACGACGCCCTCGTGGCCGTGGTGTCGCACGTGCCGCACCTCACTGCAGCCTCGCTCATGCACCTCGCCGACGAGCGCTCCACCGAGCACCGGGCCCTGCTGCGGCTGGCCGCGGGCGGGTTCCGGGACATGACCCGGATCGCAGCCGGGCACCCCGGCATCTGGCCCGACATCTGCGCCGAGAACCGTGACGCCATCGTCGACGTGCTCGACGCTCTGGTGACCTCGTTGCAATCGGTGCGTGAGGTGGTGGCCAAGGACGACCGCGCCGGGCTCCTCGCGGTGCTCGAACGAGCCCGGAGCGCGCGCGCGAACCTGCCGTCGCGGGTCGCCAGCGCCGGGGATCTCTGTGAGCTACGCGTTCCGGTGCCCGACCGCGCCGGCGTGCTCGCCGAGGTCACCACGCTGGCCGGCACGCTCGACGTCAACATCGCCGACCTCGAGATCGCCCACTCCAGCGAAGGCGACCAGGGTGTGCTGATCCTGTTGGTCGAGGCGGGCGCGGCCGAACGGCTGCGGGCCGGACTCGTCGATCTCGGCTACCGCCCCGCCGTGCTCCCGCTCGGCTAGCGATGTCGATCACCGACCCCCTCTCCGTCGAGCCCATCACCGGCCCCCTCGACGCGGTCGTGCGTCTCCCGGGGTCGAAGAGCATCACCAACCGAGCCCTCGCGTGCGCGGCCCTCGCCGAGGGTGAGAGCACGCTTCGGGGGGCGCTGCGAGCGGACGACACCGAAGCGATGCTCGATGGCCTCGGTGCGCTCGGCGTCGAGGTGCGGCCCGACTGGGAGGCGGGCTTGCTGACGGTGCAGGGGTGCGCCGGTCGGCCACCCGCCGATGTAGCGATCGTCGACGCACGACAGTCCGGCACCACCAGCCGCTTCCTGCTCCCGTTGGCCGCGCTCGGGACGGGCACCCGTCGGGTCGACGGCGCCAACCGGCTCCGCGAGCGCCCGATGGCCCAAGCGCTCGATGCCCTGCGATCCCTCGGCGCCGCGGTGCGCGATGTGGGCGCCCCCGGTCATCTGCCGGTGGAGCTCGTCGGTGACTCCGTGGTCGGCGGTGAGGTGTCGCTCTCGGGCGATGTGTCGAGCCAGTTCCTCTCCGGCCTGCTGCTCGCCGGGCCGGCCATGCCAGACGGGCTCACGGCTCACGTCACCACCGATCTCGTGTCCCGGCCCTACGTGGACATGACGGTGGCCGTGATGGCGGCCTTCGGCGTCACCGTGGAGCAGCCCGACGAGCACACCTGGGCGGTGGCACCGCAGCCCTATCGTGCCGCCGCGTTCACGGTCGAGCCGGATGCCAGTGCGGCGTCCTACGCCTTCGCGGCGGCGGCCATCGTCGGTGGTCGCGTGCGCGTCGAGGGCTTGGGAACCTCGTCGCTCCAGGGCGATCTCCAGTTCGTGGATCTGTTGGAGCGGATGGGCGCCGCCGTCGAGCGAACCCCCACGAGCACCACGGTGCAGGGCGTCGGGCCCCTGCGCGGCATCGAGGCGGACCTGTCCCAGCTGTCCGACACCGCCCAGACCCTCGCGGTGGTGGCCGCCTTCGCCGACGGGCCGACCCGAGTGACCGGCATCGGGTTCATCCGCGCCAAGGAGACTGACCGCATCCGGGCCGTCGTCACCGAGCTGAACCGCGCCGGCATCGCGGCGCAGGAGGAAGCCGACGGCTTCGTCGTGCAGCCCGGTGCCGTGCGGCCCACGGTGATCGAGACCTACGACGACCACCGCATGGCCATGGCCTTCGCACTGCTCGGGCTCCGCGCCGCGGGGATCCGCATCGCCGAGCCAGGGTGTGTGCGCAAGACGTTCCCCGGCTACTGGGCCATGCTTGACGACCTGCGGCACCCGGGTAGGGTCCTGCCCTCGT
>JBKJSO010000173.1:0-3093 GCA_046595835.1 Acidimicrobiales bacterium
TCAGGCCGTGGAGCTGGCCCGGGAGATGGCCGCCTGGCTGCTGGCCGCCCGTCATGCGGTCCGGCTGCCGGAACCTGACGCCGAGCTGGCCGGGCTGACCGCGCACTGCGCGGCTGAGGTCGACTTCGGTGAGGGTCTGGACCTCGCAATCAGCCTCGGTGGCGACGGCACGATGCTGCGCACGGTCGACCTCGTCGCCGCGCACGGGGTGCCGATTCTCGGCGTCAACGTGGGCCAGCTCGGTTACCTCACCGATGTGGAGCCGGCCGACGCGCTCGGTGCCCTCGAGCGGTTCCTCGCCGGTGAGGGCGGCATCGAGGAACGCATGCTGCTCAGCGTGCGAGTGGAGCCCGTCGAGGGCGAACCTGTCGAGCACCTGGCCTTCAACGAGGCGGTGCTGGAGAAGACCCCGATGGGCCACACCGTGCGCCTGGGGGTGGAGGTGGACGGCGAGTTC
Organism: Acidimicrobiales bacterium; assembly: GCA_046595835.1. Lineage (GTDB taxonomy): Bacteria > Actinomycetota > Acidimicrobiia > Acidimicrobiales > VFJN01 > VFJN01. Next base: position 458 of record JBKJSO010000173.1, read on the forward strand.
TTCACCACCTACGCCGCGGATGGGCTCATCGTCGCCACCCCCACCGGCTCGACGGCCTACGCCTTCTCGGTGCGGGGTCCGATCGTGGCACCGCGCCACCGGGCCCAGCTGCTCATCCCGGTGTCGCCGCACATGCTCTTCGACCGCACGTTGGTGCTCGAGCCCGAGGCTCGGCTCCGGCTCACGGTCAGCGGCCATCGAGCGGCGACGCTGAGCGTCGACGGTCGTAATCTCGGCGAGCTGGGGGAGGGTGACGCCATCGTCTGCACAGCGGCGGCCCGCTCGGCCCGTCTCGTCACCTTCGGCCCGCGTGACTTCCTCCAGATCCTGAAGACGAAGTTCGGCCTCAACGACCGCTAGGGATGACGCGCTGATGCTGGTGGAGCTCGCCGTACGAGACCTCGGGGTGATCGACGACCTGCACCTCGTGCTGGGTCAGGGGATGACCGCGCTCACCGGCGAGACGGGAGCTGGCAAGACCCTTGTGGTGGATGCCATCGAGCTGCTCGTGGGTGGTCGCGCCGAACCGGTGATGGTGCGAGCCGGGGCGGTGGAGGCCTGGGTCGAGGGGCGGTTCGTGCTCACGCCTCCCGACGGGGGCGAGGAGACCGAGGTGGTGCTGGCCCGGGCCGTGCCGGCGAGCGGTCGCAGCCGGGCCTACGTCGACGGCCGGTTGGCCACGATCGCCACCCTCGCCGAGTGGGGGGAACGGCTCGTCGACCTCCACGGTCAGCACGCCCACCAGTCGCTCCTGTCGGGGGCGGTGCAGCGCGGGGCGCTCGATCGCTTCGCAGGCATCGACCTCGAGCCGCTCCAGGCAGCACGTGCTCGACTACGAGCTCTCGACGACCAGCTGGCTGCCCTCGGTGGCGACGACCGGGCCCGCGCCCGCGAGATCGATCTCCTGCGGTTCCAGGTGGAGGAGCTCGCCACGGCTGCGATCGCGGGCCCCGACGAGGACGAGCGGCTGGACGCCGAGGAGAGCCTGCTCGCCGATGCCGCCGCCCATCAGGTGGCGGCCGCCCGCGCGGGGGCGGCCCTCACTGGCGAGGGCGGCGCCGCAGACGCGGTCGGCGAAGCGATCGCATCGCTCGCCGATCGGGCTCCCTTCGCGGACAACGAGGCGCGGCTGCGGTCCCTGGCGGCCGAGCTGGCCGACCTCGCCACGGAGGTGCGCGCCGCGGGGGAGGAGATCGCCGAAGATCCGGCTCGCCTCGATGCAGTCCGGGACCGTCGCCAGCTGCTCCACGAGCTGCGTCGCAAGTACGGGCAGTCCCTGCAGGAGGTGCTCGCCTTCGCCGAGGAGGCCGGTGCTCGGCTCTCGGAGCTCGAGCAGCACGATCGTCGGGCAGGTGAGCTCGACGCGGCGCGTGCCGCGGCCAAACGTGCGATCTCGGCAGCGGCCGCCGCGGTGGCTACGGCCCGGCGAGCCGCTGCCCCGCGACTGGCCCAGGCCGTGCAGTCCCACCTCGTCTCACTCGCCATGCCCCGGGCCAAGGTGGCCGTCGCCGTTGAGGGTGACGACCCGGGCGACGACGTAGCGTTCCTGCTGGCCGCCAACCCTGGCACCCCGCCGCTGCCGCTCACCCGGGTGGCTTCCGGGGGCGAGCTGGCCCGCACGATGCTCGCACTGCGCCTCGTGCTCACGGCCGGGCCCCCGACGCTCATCTTCGACGAGGTCGACGCCGGGATCGGCGGTGAGGCCGCCGTGGCGGTCGGTCGCTCGCTCGCCGCGCTGGCGGCCGATCACCAGGTCCTCGTGGTCACCCACCTCCCCCAGGTGGCGGCCTTCGCCCATGCGCATGTGCGAGTGAGCAAGGAGACCGGCGAGGATCACACCGTGGCGCGGATCGAACGGCTCGACGATGGGGGCAGGGTGGCCGAGCTGTCGCGGATGCTCTCCGGTCAACCCGAGAGCCGCACCGCCCGCGACCACGCCGAGGAGCTCCTCGCCACCGCGAGTCGCGAGCGGGGGGCCCGATCCTGATGGCGAAGCCCTCCCGCGAGCCTGACGCGCACACCGGCCTGGCTCGGGTCGACCACCGCACCAAGCGCCTGGTGAAGCGCGTGCAGCCCGGCGAGATCATGATCATCGACCACGCCGACCTCGATCGCGTGGCCGCCGAGACGATCGTGGAGGCCCAGGTGGGTGCGGTGATCAACGTCAGCCCGTCGATCAGCGGGCGCTACCCGAACCTGGGTCCACTCCTCGTGTGCGCCGCGGGCATCCCGATGATCGATGGGGTCGGCCCCGAGGTGCTCGAGCGGGTCGCCGACGGTCAGGTCGTCACCGTCTCGGGAGCCGACGTGCTCCTCGACGGCAAGGTGGTGGCCAGCGGCACCCGCCAGAGCATGCAGCTCCTCGAAGATCGGATCGAGACGGCCCGCCAGTCGATGGGGGCGGAGCTCGAGCGCTTCGCGGAGAACACCCTCTCGTACCTCAGCCAGGAGCGCCATCTACTCCTCGACGATCCCGACATCCCCCAGATCGCCCTCGAGATGAGGGACCGCCACGTGCTCATCGTCGTGCGGGGTGCCGAGTACAAGGACGATCTCGAGGCCCTTCGTCGCAGCGGGTACCTCGGCGAGCTCCGCCCACTCCTGATCGGGGTCGACGGCGGTGCGGACGCGCTTCT
>JBKJSO010000004.1:0-9609 GCA_046595835.1 Acidimicrobiales bacterium
CGCACCGACACCACCGTGCCCAAGCACAAGGGCATCAGCATCGTGCTGGTCGACATGGACACGCCGGGCATCACCGTGCGGCCGCTGCCCGAGATCATCCGGCCCGAGCACCCCGACCTCAACGAGGTGTTCCTCAGCGATGTCGTCGTGCCCGCCGGCAACCTCGTCGGCGAGCTGAACAACGGCTGGGCGATGGCCAACGGCTCGTTGGCCCACGAGCGCGGCATGGTGTGGGTGAGCGCGGTGATGGGCCTTGAGGAGGCGATGGAGCAGCTCCTCCATGATGCGCCGGCCCTCACCGCTCGCATGGGTGAGGCGGAGCGGGCGGTGGCGGTCGATCAGATCGTGCGTCTCGCCATCGACACCACCGCGGCGCGCTGCCTCGGCTACCGGGGCTTCGCCAAGCTGGCCCGCGGCGGCAGCGCTCCCGAGCAGGCGCTCATGAAGGTGTTCGCCAGCGAGGCCCGCCAGCGGGTGGCCCTCGTGGCCGCCGAGATCCAGGGCGCCGACGCCGTCGAGGTCGGCACGGTCGACATGGACGGTCACCAGAGCATCGACGAGCCCCAGGGCACATGGCTCGAGCAGTACTTCCACTCGTTCGCCAACACCATCTCGGCCGGCGCCTCCGAGATCCAGCGCAACATCATCGCCGAGCGCGTGCTCGGCCTCCCCCGGGGCTGAGCGGATGGGGGGCCGATGAGCGGGGCCGCGACGGTCGCGGAGCTGTTCACGCTCCGGGCCGACGACGACAACCCGGGGTTGCGGACCGACGACCAGCAGTGGTCGTGGCGCGAGGTGGTGGCCGAGAGCGCGGCTCGCGGGGCGCTGTTCACCACCATGGCGCACGGCGAGGTGCTGCACGTCGGGGTGCTGCTCGAGAACCTGCCGGAGTACGTCTTCGTCCTGGGTGGCGCTGCGCTCGCCGGCGCGGTCGTGGTGGGCATCAACCCCACCCGTCGTGGCGACGAGCTGGCGCGCGACATCCGCCACACCGACTGCCGCGTGGTGCTCACCGACCGCAGCCAGGCCTCGCTCCTCGACGGGCTCGACCTCGGCGGCTGTGAGATCGCCGTCGTCGACGATCCCGCGTGGGCCGCGAGCGTCGACGAGCACCGAGGCGCGCCCCTGCCCGCGAGGCTGCCAGCCCCGGACGATCTCTACTTGCTCATGTTCACGTCGGGCTCCACGGGCGCACCGAAGGCGGTGCGCATGAGCCAGGGTCGAGCCGCCCGCACCGCCGGGGCGTCGGCCGTGGCCTTCACGAGCGACGACGTCCTCTACTGCGCCATGCCGCTGTTCCACGGCAACGCGCTGCTGGCCAACCTGCTCCCCGGTGCGGTGGCGGGCGCCACCGTGGTGCTGCGCCCTCGCTTCTCCGCGTCGGCCTTCCTGCCCGACGTGCGCCGGCACGGCTGCACCTACTTCAACTACGTCGGGCGAGCGCTGTCGTACATCCTGGCCGTGCCCGAATCGGACGACGACGCCGACAACGCTCTCAAGTGGGGCCTCGGATCAGAGGCCTCGCCGCGCGACATCGAGGACTTCCGCCGCCGCTTCCGCTGCTTCGTGGTGGAGGGCTACGGCTCCAGCGAGGGAGCGGTGGTGATCCAGCCCTTCCCCGGGATGCCACCGGAGGCGCTGGGCCGGCCGAAGGAGGGTCTCGACGTGGCCGTCGTCGACGCCGACACCGGCACCGAGTGCCCCCCGGCCCGCTTCGGAGCCGGCCGCGAGCTGCTGAACGCGGCGGAGGCCACGGGCGAGATCGTGGGGCGCAACGGCCTCAGCTCCTTCGAGGGCTACTACGCCAATGCGGAGGCCGACGCCGAGCGAGGCCGTAACGGCTGGTACTGGACGGGCGACCTCGGCTACCGCGACGAGGATGGCACCTTCTACTTCGCGGGGCGCACGGCCGACTGGCTGCGCGTCGACGGCGAGAACTTCGCGGCGGCGCCTGTCGAGCGCATCCTGGGCCGGTTCCCGGGCGTGGCCGCCGCAGTGGTGTACGCCGTGCCCGACCCCCGCACGGCCGATCAGGTGATGGCCGCCCTCGAGCTCGACCAGGGCGTCGACTTCGATCCCAAGGCCTTCGCACGGTTCCTCGCCCAGCAGCCCGACCTCGGCACGAAGTGGGCGCCGCGCTTCGTGCGCATCGTAAAAGCCCTGCCGCTCACGGCCACCCGCAAGATCGACCGCAAGCCGCTGCGCACGCAGCGATGGACGACGGCTGATCCCGTGTGGTGGCGACCAACCTTGGCGGAGCCGTACCGACCGCTCGAGCCAGCGCACATCGCAGAGCTGCACCTCGCCTTCGAGAACGCCGGGCGTACTGGGATGCTGGCATGAGGTTCGCCACGACCTACCCGCTCATCGCTCACCCGTACCACCCTGACTTCGTCACCGGCAGCGGGATCGCCCGGGTGGCGTCCACCGCCGAGCAGGCCGGCTTCTCCGGGATCGGCTTCACCGATCACCCGGCGCCGTCGCAGCGCTGGCTGGAAGGTGGCGGCCACGACGCCCTTGACCCCTTCGTCGCGCTCGCCTTCTGCGCGGCCGCGACCGACCGGATCCGTCTCATCCCCAACATCGTCGTGCTCCCGTATCGCAATCCGTTCGTGGTGGCCAAGGCCGCCGCCACCCTCGACGTGCTCTCCGGTGGCCGCTTCACGCTCGCCGTTGGGGCCGGCTACATGAAGGGAGAGTTCGCCGCCCTCGGCGTCGACCATGCCGAGCGCAACGAGCTCTTCGACGAGGCCCTCGACACGATCAAGGCCATCTGGACCACCGACGACGTCACCATCGAGGGTCGCCACTTCAGCGCCCGTGGCGTCACGGCACATCCTCGTCCGGGCTCACCCCCGCCCGTCTGGATCGGTGGCAACAGCGCCGGCGCACGCCAGCGGGTCGCGGATCGCGGCGACGGGTGGGCGCCGTTCGCGGCACCAGCCGGTCTGGCCAAGACCGCTCGCACCGTCGCCCTCAGCAGCGTCGACGAGCTCGCCGTCCTCATCGACGACCTCCGTACGCGGCTCGTGGCGGCCGGTCGCGACCCAGCCCACATTGACATCAGCTTCGGCTGCAGCGTCGGCGGCGACCCGTCGTCGGACGACTTCGATGCCGACGCTCACCTGGCCGGCCTCGACGAGCTGGCCGCCATCGGGGTCACGTGGGTGCAGGTCAGCCTGCCCGGCGACGGCCTCGGGCACACGCTGGCCACCCTCGAGCGCTACGGCGAGCAGGTCATCTCCCGCCTCTGACCACCACGTGCCAGGCTGCGGTTGTGCGGCGGGTGTCAGTGGTGGGGAACTCAGGGTCAGGCAAGACAACACTCGGGAAGCGGCTCGCGGCGAAGCTCGGCGTGCCCTTCGTGGAGCTGGATGCGATCTTCCACCAGCCGGGATGGCAGGCACTGAGCCGTGAGGAGTTCCGTGCACGAGCCAGTGAGGTCGCGGGAAGCGACGCGTGGGTCATCGACGGCAACTACTCAGCAGTTCGAGACATCGTGTGGGAGCGGGCGGACACCGTGGTCTGGCTCGATCCACCGCGCAACCAAGTGATGCGCCGGGTCATCACACGGACGCTGCGTCGAGTCGTGACTCGACAGGAGCTCTGGAACGGCAACCGCGAACCGTTCAGCAACCTCTATCACTGGGATCCGACCAAGAACATCGTCAGGTGGGCCTGGACTCGACACCACGTGTACGCCGAACGCTTCGCCAGCGCGATGGCCGACCCGGCGCTCGACCACATCCGCTTCGTCCGACTGCGCTCTCCCGCTGAGATCGAGACGTTCCTCGTCTGACGGCGACATCTACTCCACGAGGAAGGTGCCGGCGCGTTCGGTGACCTTGCCGCGACCGAGCGGAATGACCCGTGTCAACAACCGGAAGCCGAGCCCGAGGCCGGGGATCTTGGCGAAGACCCCCTGGGGACCTCGCGTCATCTGGCCCGAGCGGACGTCGTAGGTCGCGCCGTGCCACGGGCAGACGAGGCAGCCGTCTGCGTCGATGGAGCCGTCGGCGAGATCGGCGCGGAGATGACGGCAGCGTCGGGTCACGGCGAAGATCTCACCGCTGGCGTTGCCCACCGCGTAGGGGCCGGCGCCCCGCACGGTTCCGGGCGTCAGGTCAGCGACTGGGCCTGCCTCGTGTGCATCGGCCATCGGGGCACCTCCGTGCTCATGGTCCACCGAAACCTACCCCGGGGTTGGTCCACCATCGCTCGGCTACGTTCACGCGATGACGCTCGACCTCAGCGCGGCGCTCCTCACCGATCGGGTCGCGGTCGTGACGGGAGCCGGGAGCGGCATCGGACGGGGCATCGCCAACGGCTTTGCCGCCTTCGGCGCCCGAGTGGTGATCTGGGAACAGGACCCCACGACGTGTGCGGCGGCGGCAACAGAGGTCGATGGGCTGGGCATCGTGACGGACGTGCGTGATCCAGCACAGGTCGATGCCGCGCTGGCGCAGACGCTGGCCGAGCTGGGCACGCCGTCGATCCTGGTGAACAACGCCGGCGGCGTCTTCCTGAAGCCGTTCCTCGACAGCACCGAGAACGGTTGGGACGCCCTGCACCGAGCCAACCTCAAGCACGTGCTGCTGTGCACGCATCGCGTGGCGCGGTCGATGATCGACGCCAGCCTGCCGGGCAGCATCATCAACATCACCTCCATCGAGGGGACACGAGCGGCACCCGGCTATGCCGCCTATGCGGCCGCCAAGGCCGGCGTCATCAGCTTCACGAAGTCCGCCGCTGTCGAGCTGGCGCCCTACGGCCTCCGGGTGAACGCGCTGGCCCCCGACCTCACGCTCACCGAAGGGCTCGCATCGGTCGCTCCAGAGAGCTCGCTCGAGCACGCCAGCGAGATGATCCCGATGGGCCGAGCCGGGCACGTCGATGAGATGGCCGGAGCCGCGGTGTTCCTGGCCTCCGCACTCGGCAGCTACGTCACCGGCCAGACCATCCACGTCGACGGAGGGACCCACGCCGCCGGTGGCTGGTACCAGCATCCGGACCGCGGCGGGTGGGTCCTCGGCCCCCAGCACTGACCGGTCAACCCTCGCTCTCTGCACCGTCAGGGCCGTATTCCGTGCTCCTCGGTGCACAGAACCAGTGGAGGATCTGGCAGACTGTCCCGGTCGAGGGGGAGTAGCCCCACGGGATCGGTCGTCATCACGGCAGCTTGCTGCCCGGCCCCCCGCCCGCAGCGATGCGGGAGCGAGACCTTCGACTGTCCCATCACGAGACAGTCGAAAGGACTCCCATGCTCCTCGCCGCCACCGATGCCGACAGCTCGCGCTTCGTCGATCTCGACGTCCCGCTGACCGCCTGGCTGGCCCTCGCGGGCCTCATCGTGGTCATGCTCGCGATCGACCTGTACCGCCATCGCGAGGCGCACGCGCCGACGACCCGGGAAGCGCTCACCGAGTCGATGGTGTGGGTGGCGTGCGGCCTGGCGTTCTCGATCGTGATCGCCGTGGCGTTCGGGGGCGGTGCCTTCGGCGAGTACATCAGCGGCTACCTGATCGAGAAGTCGCTCAGCGTCGACAACGTGTTCGTGTGGGCGATGGTGTTCGGCACCCTGGCGATCCCGGTGAAGTACCAGCACCGGGTCCTGTTCTGGGGCATCTTCGGCGCGCTCAGCCTGCGGGCCATCTTCATCGTCCTCGGCACCGCCCTCATCGGGCGCTTCTGGTGGATCCTGCTCGTGTTCGGCGTGTTCCTCGTCTACACCGGCGTGAAGGTCATCCGGCACCGCGAAGACGAGGACCAGGAGGACGGGATGCGCGGGCTCGGCCTGCTCCGCCGGGTGATGCCGGTCACCCCGGAGTTCGACGGTCAGCGCTTCTTCACGAAGGTGAACGGTCGACGTGCTGGCACGCCCCTGTTGGCGGCGCTGTTCGTGGTGGAGATCACCGACATCATCTTCGCCGTCGACTCCGTGCCGGCGATCCTCGCTGTGTCGCACGAGCCGTTCCTGGTGCTGTCATCGAACGCGTTCGCGATCCTCGGGCTGCGCGCCATGTACTTCTTGCTCGCCACCGCCAAGGAGCGCTTCCACTACCTGTCCCACGCGCTGGGCGGCATCCTCATCTTCGTCGGCCTCAAGATGACGGTGTCACACTGGTACCACCTGAACACCTACATCTCGCTGAGCGTCATCGTGGCGATCCTCGCGGGCGCCATCGTCTTCAGTCTGCAACGCACCAAGCGGGACGGCCCGGCGTTCACCGACTGACAGGATCAACCGGCCGGAAGGACGACGTCGGGGAGCGGGTGGCGGAAGAGGTGGGCCGCGTTCCCGCTGCACATGGCGCGGCGCTCGTCGGGGGGGAGGTGGCCCCATGCCTGCTCGATGACGGCCTGCGTGTCGGGCCAGGTGGAGTCGCCGTGGGGGTAGTCGACCTCCACCATGATGTTCTCCACGCCGATGGCATGGCGGGTGTTGATCGTGGACGGGTCGTCGATCGTGCAGAACCAGAAGCTGCGGCGCAGCACGTCGGCGGGCCGCTCGTCCCAGCCAAGGCCGTAGCCGGAGCGATCGACGAGGTTGTCGAGCCGATCGAGCAGCATGGCGACCCAGCCGATCCCGCCCTCAGACATCGCCACCTTGAGGTTCGCGATGCGCACCGGCCAGCCCGACCACAGCCACTCGATGCACGCGTGGAGCGACAGCGGGCCGAACATCGTGGCCGCTAGGGGCATGATGGCGTCGCCGCAGTCGGCCGGGAAGTCACCCATGCCCGACGAGCCGACGTGCAGGCTCACCACTGTGTCGGTCTCCGCGCACGCGCGCAGGATCGGCTCCCAGTAGTCGCTGAAGATGGACGGCAGGCCGATCTGGTGGGGGCGCTCGGGCAGCGTGACCGATCGGAACCCGCGCTCGGCATTGCGACGGATCTCGGCGGCGCCGGTCTCCGGGTCGGACAGCCAGGTGATGCCGAGGGGGATCACGCGATCCGGATGCGGCTGCCACCACTCGTCGTGCACCCAGTCGTTGTAGGCCCGGGTGGTGGCCAGACCGAGCTCGGGGTCAGAGCACTGCGAGTACACCCGACCGCAGAACCCGGTGATCATCGAGGGGAAGCTCATCGACGCCCACACGCCGTTGAGGTCCATGTCGTGGACGCGGGCGTCGATGTCCCAGCAGCCCTTGCGCATCTGGTCGAACCGGAACGGCTCCACCTTCACCGTCTCGGGCCGTCGACCGACGACTGCGTTCATGCCGACCTGCGAGTGCTGCTGGCCGTCGAACTCCCACACCTCGTGACCCCACTTGGTGGTGACGATCCGCGGCGCTCGATCCTGCAGGTGGCGCGGCAGTCGACCGTCGAACATGTGCGGCGGCTCGACGAGGTGGTCGTCGACCGAGATGATCGTGGCGAGCACCTCGCGGGGTTCGGGCTCCGGGAGGAACAGGTCGTCGCCGAGGTCGGTCACAGACCCCTCCCGAGGCCGAAGGCGAGCCGGCTCAGCCGGTCGCCGAGAGGCACGTGCGGAGGCAGGAGCGCAGCGACGCCCGAAGCACGCATCAGCTCAGGTCGATCAGAGACGGGTCGGCCCGCAGCTCGCGGCGAGCCATCGCCTCGAACAGGCCGGGGAACGACACGTGGTCGAACGGCGCGGCGAAGCGCGTGAACACCTCGGGGCGCACGGGCACGCCGTTGCCGAGCGCCTCAACGTGCCAGGCCTGGCGGCAGCGCCACTCGAGCACCACGCAGCGGTGGTGCGCTTGCGCGATGTCGTGGCCCACCACGAACACGCCGTGGTTGGCGAGCAGCGCCATGCGAGCGTCGCCCAGTGCCTCGACGCAGGCACGCGCGTTCTCCACGGCGTCGACCGAACCGCCGAAGTCGTCGTACAAGGCCGGGTCGCCGGGCACCATGGCTGAGGTCTGGTCGTAGACGGGAGGCACGCGGTGGAGGTCGGCCCAGATCGTGCCCCAGCGTGAGTGGTTGTGGACTGCGACGCCGACGTCGTGGCGCGCCTTGTGCAGCTCGAGGTGCAGCGGGATGGCGGGCGTGACGGTCCACTTGCCCTCCAGCACGTTGCCGTCGCGGTCGATGCGCATGATGTCGGCGGCGGTCACCTCGTCCCAGGTGAGGCCCCACGGGTTGACCAGCAGGGTGTCGTCGGGCTGGCGGTAGGTGATGTGGCCAGCGAGATGATCGTCGTAGCCCTCGCGGAACAGCATGCGGGCCAGCAGCGCCACCTCTGCCTGCGGGGTGAGCGCGGGCAGCGGCGGTGCCATCGGATTGCGCCGTAGATCGGTGGTGGTCACGAGCTCCCCCTCAGCGTTCCTGACACGAACGTTAGTAGGGTCGGTCCGTGAGCGCCTTCAACCACATCGGCCACTGCGTCACCGACCTCGCCCGGTCGCGTCGCTTCTACGAGGAGCTGCTCGGCTTCGCGTTCCAGCGTGACCTGCAGGTGCCGGACGAGTTCACGTCGTCGCTGCTACGGGTTCCCGCGCCCGTGGGGCTGACCGCGGTCTACCTCGAGAAGGAGGGGTTCGTCCTGGAGCTGCTCCACTTCGAGCGCGACGCCAACGCCCCCCAACGGGAGCGCTCGTTCACGGAACCAGGCCTCACCCACCTCTCGTTCTGCGTCGACGACATCGCCGCCACCTGCGAGCGAGTGGCTGACCTCGGCGGCGAGGTGCTGGTCGACACGAACGTCGGTGGCATGGCCGTGATGATCCGCGACCCCGACGGCCAGCTCATCGAGCTCCTGCCGATGAGCTACCGCTACAGCACCTGACGAGCACCGGACGAAGTTGCGACACTCAGCCCCGCCCAGGGCATTTGACGTCGCAGGCTGTCCCGGCTCCGCTCTGCCACCTGAGCTTGCGACACTCAGCCCGGCAGGGGGCATCTGGTGTCGCAGGTTGCTTGGTGGGACTCAGCGCTTGGGGAGCTTGAGGGCGCGGTCGGCGATGATGTTCTTCTGCACCTCGGTGGCGCCGGCACCGATCGACGTGAAGCGCTGCCAGGGGTAGTTGTGGGCGGCGTGGCCGCCGGCCAGCGCGTCGGGGCCGCCCTTGGCGAGCACGCCGATCGGGCCGAGCATGTCGACGTTGAGCTCGGCCAGCGCCTGGGACAGGTGGCTCCACTGCAGCTTGGCGATCGGCACCTCGGGCCAGGTCTTCTCGCCCTTGAGCACCTTGGAGAGGGCCCGGGCGTTGAGCAAGCGGGTGAGCTCCACTTGGGTGTACATGCGAGCGATGCGGTCGCGAATGCCCGGGTCGGCCAGCGCGTCGGGGTTGTGCTGGCGGGCGGTGGCGATCATCGCGTCGAGCTCCGAGCGCAGGCCGATGGCCAGCCCGCCGGTGCCGACGCGCTCGTGGGTGAGCGTGCCCATGGCGACGGTCCAGCCCTCGCCCTCGCCGCCGAGACGGTAGGACACGGACACGCGGGCGTCGGTGAACACCACCTCGTCGAACATCGCCTCGCCGGTGATCTCGCGGATCGGGTTGCACTGCACACCGGGTGCCTGCATGTCGACGATGAGCGCGGTGATCCCTTCGTGCTTCGCGCCGCGGGCGATCGCCTCGGGATCGGTGCGCACCAGGAACAGCCCCCAGCGGGCGAGGTGGGCGGTGGAGATCCAGAT
>JBKJSO010000310.1:0-5089 GCA_046595835.1 Acidimicrobiales bacterium
CCGAGGGACGACCGGTCGACGACCTACTGGCCGAGGTCCGAGCGGGTCGCGGCGATGACGCCGACTGGCGGGGCGGCCGCACCTTCAGCCTCGTCTACAACCCCGCCGACCCGGAGCTCGAGCGGCTCCAGGAGGCGGTGGCCCAGGAGTACCTCCACGAGAACTACCTGAACCCCTTTGCGTTCCCCAGCCTCCTTCGCATGGAGCAGGAGGTGGTGGCATGGGCCGCTGAGCTGTTCGGGTCCCCGACCTCGACCGGCAAGCTCACCTCGGGTGGCACGGAGAGCATCTTCCTCGCCGTGCAGGTGGCGCGCGAGCACGCTCGCACGGCGCGCGGCATCGCCGAGCCGCAGCTGGTCACCGCCACCACCGCCCATCCGGCCTTTGCCAAGGCCGCCCACTACCTCGATGTCGAGCACATCCTCGTGCCGGTCGGCGATGACGGGCGGCTCGACCCCAACGCCGCGGCCGCCGCGGTGGGCGACCGCGCCGCCCTGCTCGTCGGGTCGGCGCCGTGCTACCCGTTCGGGGTCATCGACCCGATCCCGGAGCTGGCTGCCCTCGCCGCCGAGCGGGGCGTGCTCTGTCACGTGGATGCCTGCCTCGGGGGCTGGCTGCTCCCGTTCTGGTCGCGCCTCGGCGAGCCGGTGCCGCCTTGGGATCTCTCGGTCCCCGGCGTCACCTCGCTCTCCGCCGACCTCCACAAGTACGGCTGGTGCTTCAAGGGGGTGTCGGTGCTGCTGCACAGCAACCCCGAGATGGTGCGCCACCAGTACTTCCTGTACGACGCGTGGCCCGGTGGCATGTACGGGTCGGCCACCGCCGCCGGCACCCGCCCGGGGGCGCCCATCGCGGCGGCGTGGGCCACCGTCGCGCACCTCGGCGAGGAGGGCTACCTGCGCCTGGCCGCTCAGGTCCGCGACGCCACCCATCGCTTCCGAACGGGCATCGAGGCCATCGACGGGCTGCGGATCACCGGCAACCCGGTGATGAGCGTGATGGAGATCTCCTCCGAGGTGCACGACCTCCCAGCCGTGGCCGACGTGATGGACGATCGGGGGTGGCACCTCGATCGTCAGCAGGGCGGGCTGCACCTGATGCTCTCGCCGTACCACCTCATGGTGGTCGACGACTTCCTGCGCGACCTGAGCGAGGCGGTGGCGGTCCACGCCGAGAGCCGGGGCGTGGAGGCTCGCTACGGCGGTGTGGCCGAGTAGCCGACGGTGACCGACCCGCTGGTACCCGTCGCCGCATGCGGCTTCACCGGCGTCGTCCTCTGCGGGGGCTCCAGCCGCAGGATGGGTCGCGACAAGGCGCTCATCGAGATCGACGGCGTGGCGATGGCGCGCCGTGTGGCCGATGCGCTGCAAGTAGCGGGGGCGTCGAACGTGCTGGCCGTCGGCGGCGATGCGAACGCGCTTCGCGCCCTGGGCTTCGACGTGCACCCCGACGACCGGCCGGGCGACGGCCCGCTCCCGGCCACGATCTGCGCGCTCGGCGCAGCCCGCGAGCCTGTGGTGATGGTGCTGTCCTGCGATCTCCTGCACCCAAGCGCCCTGGCCATCGGCGCCACCGTGCTCGCACTGGGCGCCGACACCGCCGCGCTCGGGGCCGTGCCGTTCGTCGACGGTCACCGCCAGTGGATGCACGCGGCGTGGCGTCGCGAGGCGGCCCATGCGTTGAGCGCCTCCTATGCCAGCGGCGCCCGCTCCCTGCGACGAGCCGCAGCAGACCTTCGGCTCGTGGAGGTCGTCGGCATCGACCCAGTGGCGGTGGCCGATGCCGACGAGCCGGGGGACCTGGCCTGCCCCCCGTCGGGCGTCCCCGGATGGGGGCGGTAGCCTCAACGGCAATGTCGGACATCCCCGAGATCGACGTAGCGGAGCTTGCAAAGCACCGTGCCGACGGCGCGCCGCTGATCGACGTGCGTGGGCGCGACGAGTTCGCCACCGCCCGCGTGCCCGGCGCGAGCTCCATCCCTCTCGGTGAGGTGGTGGAACGGATCGACGAGGTGCCCACCAAGGGCACCGTCTACGTGATCTGCGCGCGGGGCGGTCGGAGTGCGAGGGCGGTCGAGCACCTTCGCTCGGTCGGCATCGACGCCGTCAACGTGGCGGGGGGCACCCTCGGCTGGATCGATGCCGGGCTGCCCACCGAGGCTGACCCGGGGATCGAAGCCGGCTCATCGTGATGACGTGGGTCGATGACGACGCTGGCTTCGCTGCCCTCGTCGAACAGCTGGCCGCCGTCGACGTCTATGGCCTCGACACTGAGTTCCATCGGGAGCGCACCTACCATGCCCGACTAGCGCTGCTCCAGCTGTCGTGGCGGGGAGGCGTGGCGGTGGTCGACCCGCTGGCCGTCGACGTGGGTCCGCTCGCGAAGGTGCTCCGCGGCCCGGGCCTGTGCGTGATGCACGCGGCCAGCCAGGATCTCGAGATCCTCGACCGCGTCTGCGGCACCGTGCCGAAACGCCTCTTCGACACCCAGGTGGCAGCGGGCTTCGTCGGGTACAGCAGCGTGGGTCTCGGCGGCCTCGTGCAGGGCGAGCTGGGTGTAAAGCTCCCGAAGGCGGACCGCCTCACCGACTGGATCGCTCGCCCGCTCGGCGCCGATGCCATCGAGTACGCCGCGTCAGACGTCGCCCATCTGCACGAGCTCCATGACGTGCTCATCGCCAAGCTCGAGGCGCGGGGCCGGCGGCAGTGGGCCGAGGACGAGTGCGAGCTGCATCGCACGCGTGCGGCTGCGGCACCCGTACCGGAGCGGGCCTGGTGGAAGATCAAGGAGGCGCGATCGCTCCGAGGGCGAGCCGCCGCCGTCGCGCAGACGATGGCCGCATGGCGCGAGCGCAAGGCGGCCGACGTCGACCGTCCGGTGCGCTACCTCCTGGCCGACCTCGCGATGGTGGCCATGGCGCAGCGTCCGCCGCAGACCGAGGAGGACCTCCACCGCGTCCGGGGGCTGGACGAGGGCAAGCGCAAGGGCGGGGCTGCCCGCGAGCTGCTCAGCGTGGTGGCCGAAGGGCTCGAGCTCGACCTCGACGAGGTGCAGGTGCCGCCGAGCGAGGGCGTCGACAAGTCGCGCCGGGCGGCGGCCTCGCTGGTGAGCGCATGGGCGGCCCAGCGGGCTCGCGAGCTCGACATCGATGCCGCAATCCTCGCCACCCGCTCTGACATCGAGACCTTCCTCATGGATGGCAGCGGTCGGCTTGAGGTGGGGTGGCGCAACGGCGTGGTCGGTGAGCCGATCCGGGCCCTGGCTGCCGGTGAGGCCTCGCTCGCCGTGGACGGTGCCGGTCGCCTCGTCCTGGAGACGCGCTCAGGCGTGCCCCTGGTGGAGTAGCCGGGGCGGAGCAGCCCGCTCAGCTCGGGCGCAGGACGACGGCGCTGTCGGGGGCGAGGGCGCCCGTGAAGGCCAGACCCTCACCGAGACCGTCGCTGGCCACCTCGACCTCACCGTCGAGGTCGATCATCGTCGAGACGGGTCCCATGTTGAGCACGACCGTGCGCTCGTCGCCGTCGGCGACCCGTCGCCAGGCAAGCGTGCCCGGGGGGGTGTCGAGCAGCTCGAGTGAGCCCTCGCGAAGGGCGGCGGAGCGGCGTCGGGCGTCGAGCAGCCGGCGGTAGAGGTGCAGGATGGATGCGGGGTCGGCCTGCTGGACGGCGACGGAACGGGCGCCGGCCTCGGGTGGAAAGGGGAGCCAGGCGTCGGCGCCCCAGCCGTGGTGCTCGCTGGCATCCCACGGAAGGGGTGCTCGGCACCCGTCGCGGCCGCCGGGGTCGACCACGCGATGGGGGGCCACGACCGCATCCTCGAGACCTAGCTCCTCGCCGGCGTACACGAACGGGGTGCCTCGCTGGGTGAGCAGCGCCACCGCCGCGGCTCGGGCCCGGTGCTCGCTCCCGCCGTAACGGCTGCGATGCCTCGGGACGTCGTGGTTCGAGAGCACCCATGACGGCCATGCGGCCAGGGGGTCGAGCTCCTCGCCGATGCGCTCAATGCGCTTGCGCCATGCGGCGGCATCCCATGGGGCGTGGGTAGCGGCGAAGTTGAACGCGAGGTGCAGCTCGTCGCCCCGCCCGTAGTACGGGGCGACCCAGCGGGTGCCGGGGAGGGCCGTCTCGCCGATGAGCACGCGATCGCCTGGGTAGCTGTCAGCCAGGGTGCGCATCGCGCGGATGTGGGCGTGGGTGCTCGTGTGCTCGTTCGATGCACAGTGCGGGATCTCTGACCAGGGCGGGTGGTCGTCGGGGTAGGACGGGTCGCGGCCGATGCAGTGCACGACGTCGATTCGAAACCCGTCCACGCCACGGTCGAGCCAGAAGCGCATCACCCCGTGCATGGCCGCGACGACCTCAGGGTTGTGCCAGTTGAGGTCGGGTTGCTGGGGAAGGAACTGGTGCAGGTACCACTGGTCGGTGGTGTCGTCCCAGGTCCAGGCCCGACCGCCATCGAGGAAGGCGCCGAGCCAGTTGTTGGGGGGCGTGTCGGGGCCGCCGCCGTCGCGCCACACGTACCAGTCGCGCTTGGGGTCGTCCCGGCTGCTGCGTGACGCCCGGAACCATGGGTGCTGGTCGGAGGTGTGGTTGGGCACGAGGTCCACCACGATCCGGATGCCGACGGCATGGGCGTCGGCGAGCAGCCGGTCGAAGGTGTCGAGGTCGCCGAACAAGGGGTCGACATCGCAGAAGTCGGCCACGTCGTAGCCGAAGTCGGCCATGGGAGAGCGGTAGAAGGGCGACAGCCACACGGCGTCGACGCCCAGCCAGTGCAGATGGTCGAGGCGCTGTCGGACGCCCTCCAGATCGCCGACCCCGTCGCCGTCGGCATCGGCGAAGGACCGTGGGTACACCTGGTAGACGACACCGGAGCGCCACCACGGAACGTGTGCTGGGGTCGACATGTGTGGCCAACCTAGCGGCCGCCGACGTGCACGATGGGGGGGTGGTCGCGCTATCGTGGCCCTTCACCTTCACCCCTGCGAGCCTCGGGAGCCGTTCCGTGAAGAAGGGACGCCATCGCCGCTTCGAAGAAGCGCGCAAGCTCAAGCAGTCGGGTCCGGAGTTCTTGTTCAGCAATGACGTGA
>JBKJSO010000354.1:0-3332 GCA_046595835.1 Acidimicrobiales bacterium
GTCTTCACGGGCGCCCTCTCGTCGATGACGCGTCATCTCGCGCACGAGGAGTGCATCCGCGCCGGCGCGTTGCCTGAGAAGACGGTCACGAAGCGCACCAACGTTGTTGTCATTGGCGACCTCGACCCCGCACGGCTTGTCCCAGGAGACACCACCAGCCAGAAGGCGCAGACGGCATTCACTCTTCGTTCCGCTGGCCAAGACATCGAAGTGATGACCGAGTACGACTTCCTCCAGGCGCTCTGATCGACCGCGAACACGTCGTACAGCTCTGCCGCCCCGGCGCTGCGCGTCGACGTCGGGATCCGCGTCGTGTCAGCAAGTGGACCTCAGGTGGTGGCCGCCGCGCTTCGATGGCGGTCGGCGGCGTTGCCACGCCGAAGGCACCCTGAGCGACCATCATCGACCGCTGTTCGCCGTTGAGCTGCGCCTCCCCCACGCCTAACCGACGCCTCGCCTCGCGAAATAGGTGCCCTGACCAGGGCATTCGTGGCCTCCGGGACGAGCCTGCAAAGCCCTGTACGCGGGTTCGATTCCCGCCGCCACCTCCATCCATCCGCAAGGCGATCGAGTCGTGTCACCCGGATCGGGTTCGTGGCCCAGATCTCGTGACAGGTCAGCGCTCGCTACGCCAGCGCGAAGTCGACGATGCGCTCGAGGAGGCGATCGTCGAAGGGGAGGCCATAGAGGGCGTGGTGCCAGAGGAGCGCGGGGCCAGCTTCCGCGATGAGCTCGAGGTCGGCGTCGCGCCGCAGATCCCCTCGTTTCACGGCCGATGCCAGCAGGTTCCGCAGGTGCTCACGCTTGCGACCGATGACGGAGCGGTCGAAGGCCTCGGCCAGCTCCGGGTTGCGCACCCGTTCGGTGGCGAAGCGCACGAGCAGCTCGGACTCAGGCCCGCGCAGGCGGTCGAAGAGCGGGCGCATCATCGCGATGAGGTCGGCCCGGAGGTCGCCGGTGTCGGGGAGGTCGTCGTCGATCTGCGCGCCGCAGCGCACTGCTTCCACGACGAGCTCGGCCTTGCTCGGGAAGCGACGGTAGATCGTGGCCTTGCCGACACCTGCTCGAGCGGCCACCCCCTCCACGCTCACGCCGGCGTAGCCGTCCTCGACGAAGGCGTCCACCGTGGCCTGGAGGATCGCCACGTCGCAGCTCGGGTCGCGGGGCCGTCCGGCGCGCGGCTGAGCGAACGGCGCTGCAGTCCGGGCCATCAGGCCTCCGCCGGCTCGGGCGCGAGGGATGACGCAGGAACCGCGTCGTCGTCACGGGCTCGCGCGGGCAGGTAGAGCGCGACCCCGACGGCCGCCAGGCAGGTGATGCCCGCGGCGACCAAGCCGATCATGTGGAGGCCCGACACGAAGCTCTCACTGGCGGCGGCCGTGATCTCCGCCGCAAACGGGCGGGCGGCGGGAGCCCGCTGTGCGACGCCGATGGCCTGGCCCACGTTGTCGTGGACCTGCGCGAAGAGGGGTGCCGGGATGCGTCCACCGAGCTTGTCGGCGAACGAGGTGGTGAAGTGGCTGGCCATCAACGAACCGAACACCGCCACGCCGATCGCTCCCCCCATCTGGCGCGTCGTGTCGTTCACGGCGGAGCCCACGCCCGCTTTGGCACGGGGCAGCGAACCCATGATCGAGTCGGTGCAGGGCGCCATCACGTTGGCCATGCCGAGGCCCATGATCATCGTGATGACGATGAGGTGCAGGGCGCTGCTGTTGGGTTCGAAGGTGGTGAAGAGGACGAGCGCCGAGGTGACGATGACCAGGCCGGTGGCCACCACTCGCTTGTTGCCGAAGCGCTGCACCCAGATGTTCGACATCGGAGCGAAGATCATCAGGGTCACCGCCTGCGGGATGAGCACGGCGCCGGCCTTCACCGTGGAGTAGCCGAGCACCGACTGCAGGTACTGCGTCATCAGGAAGAGGGTTCCGAACAGGGCGAGGAACACGAGGGTGATCGCGCCGCTCGCCGCGCTGAAGCGAGGGTTCTCGAAGAAGTGCATGTCGAGCATCGGGTGCGTCGAGTGCAGCTCCCAGGCGAAGAACGCCGCCAGGACGGCGAGCCCCACCCCGAAGCCGAGCAGGATCACGGGGTCTGTCCACCCGCGGCCTGGTGCCTCGATCACGGCCCAAAGGATCGACCCCAGCGCCACGATGGACAGCACCGCACCCAGAGGGTCGAGCGCGGCGTGGGTCGGATCGCTCGACTCGGGGATGAGCAGGTAGCCGAGCACGAGGCCGAGCGCGATCACCGGCACGTTCACGATGAACACCGAGCCCCACCAGAAGTGCTCCAGGAGGAACCCGCCTGTGATCGGGCCGAGGCCGATGCCGAGCGCCGACACGCCCGCCCACACGCCGATCGCCTTGCCGCGCTCGGCCGGATCGGTGAAGACGTTGGTGATGATCGACAGGGTCGACGGCATGATGCAGGCCCCGCCGATCCCCATGAGGGCACGCGTGGCGATCAGGACGTTGGCCGACGACGCGAAGGCCGACAGACCCGACCCCACCCCGAACACGGCCAGCCCGAAGGCGAGGAAGCGGTAGCGGCCGAACCGATCGCCGAGGCTGCCGGCCGTGAGCAGGAGCCCGGCGAAGACGAGGGTGTAGGAGTCGACGATCCATTGGAGCTGGCTTGCGGTGGCCCCGAGGCCTCCTTGGCCCTTGGGATGGGCGAGGGTGGGGATGGCCACGTTCAGGATCGTGTTGTCGAGCGTGATCACGATCAGGCTGATGCACAGCACCAGCAGCGTGAGCCAGCGACGGCGTTGGACGATCTCGGGGTCTCTCAGAGCGCTTCGCACCCGACGTATCTATCCGCACCCGAATCGAAACGCAACCGTATCGGAAGTGGGATGCGGCACGCCGCGGTCCGCTCGGGCGGGTTGGGCGGGTTGGGCGGTCTCGACGACCGCATAGCCTCGCCGAGTGGCTCCGACTCCCCAGCCGGGCATCTTCGCCCTCGGCACACGTTCACACCTCCACCTCCAGCTCGACGTGGCCACGACCACGGAGACCGCGGCGCTGCTGCAGGCGCTTAGCGATGTGCGCGATCTGGCCACCACGATCGCCGGCGTCAACATCGTCGTCGGACTGGGCGCCGACCTCTGCCGGCGGGTGCTTCCCGAGCAGCTTCCCGTCGACCTCGTGCCCTTCGAGATGATCGTCGGGAGCGCGGGGGAGCAGCCCGTGACGATGCCCGCGGATCAGCACGATCTCTGGATCTGGCTGCACGCGGGCGGTCCCGACGCGGTGTTCGACGTGGGGCGCGCCGCGCAGCGGGCGCTCCACGGGCTGGCCGAGGTCGTCACCGAGCAGGCGTCGTTCACC
>JBKJSO010000401.1:0-2542 GCA_046595835.1 Acidimicrobiales bacterium
CTTGCGCCGCGTGCGCGACTTCGCGGAGGTGCGTGGCGATGGCGAGGTCGACCTCGCCACGGCCTCTGCCGGCCTCGCCCTCTTCGGGGTCGACGAGCGCGGCCTCGACAAGGTCGATCGCGCCATCCTCTCGGCTATCTGCGAGCGCTTCGGTGGTGGCCCGGTGGGGCTCTCCACGGTGGCCATCAGCGTCGGGGAGCAGACCGAGACCGTCGAAGACGTGTACGAGCCCTTCCTCATCCAGCAGGGTCTGCTCATGCGCACCCCACGCGGCAGGGTGGCCACACCAGCGGCGTGGGCCCATCTCGGCTTGGTCGTGCCCCGCGGAGCCGTCGGCAGCGACGCCCCGCCCGGGCTCTTCGGCTGAGCGGGCGAGGCAATAGGTTCCGTTCCGACGTTCTCGAGGCAATGGGTCCCGCATGTGGGACCCATTGCCTCGAGAGTCGCCAGATGGGACCTATTGCCTCGGGTGATGCATGGACACCGCCGACGTCGACTACGACCTACCGCCCGCCGCGATCGCGCAGACGCCGGCCGAGCCCCGCGACTCGGCGCGCCTGCTCATCGACGAGGGGCCCCGTCAGCCGCCCCGTCACGGGCACATCACGGATCTGCCCTCGCTCATCCGTGCGGGTGACGTCGTGGTGGTGAACACAACGCGCGTGCTGCCCGCCCGGCTACGCCTGATGAAGGCCACCGGGGGAGCGGTAGAGGTGCTCTTGCTGGAACCGCTCGACGCGGAGCAACGCACGTGGGAGGCGCTGGTCCGTCCCAGTCGCAAGGTGCCCGTCGGCACGATCCTGGTCGCGGGCGACGACCTGACCGTCACGATCGGGGACGACCTGGGCGAGGGGCGCCGACGTGTCGAGCTCCGGCTGACCGACGGCTCTGACCTGCTCAGCGCCCTCGACCGTCACGGCGTGATCCCGCTCCCGCCGTACATCACCACCGCGCTGTCCGATCCGGAGCGCTACCAGACCACCTACGCGATCGAGCCCGGCTCGGTGGCCGCGCCCACGGCGGGGCTGCACCTGACCCCCGAGGTCCTGGCCGCGATGGAGGCGGCCGGGGCCCAGATCGTGCCGGTCGAGCTCGTGGTGGGTCTGGGCACCTTCCGGCCGATCGCCACCGAAACGGTGGAGGACCACCACATGCACGCCGAGCGCTTCCGAGTGCCGGCGGCCACGATGGCGGCCTGCGACGCGGCAGAGCGGGTGATCGCCATCGGCACCACCACCGTGCGTGCGCTCGAGTCGGCCGCCGCCACCGGGGAGCTCGCGGGCCGCACAGAGCTGTTCATCCATGGCGACCAACCGTTCGCGGTGGTGCAGGCCCTGGTCACGAACTTCCACCAGCCGCGCTCGTCGCTGCTCGTGCTCATCGACGCCTTCGTCGGCCCCCGCTGGCGCGGGCTGTACGACGACGCGTTGCGATCGGGCTATCGCTTCTTGAGCTTCGGCGACGCCATGTTCCTCCAGGGTGCGCGCGGATGACCCTCGCCATCGAGGTGACGCACCGCCTCGGTCCCGCCCGGGCAGGGGTGATCCGCACGGCACGAGGCGCGATCCGCACCCCCTGCTTCATGCCGGTCGGCACCCGGGGCGCGGTGCGCACCCTGTCGTCCGCCGATCTCGAGGATCTAGGGGCGGAGATCATCCTGGGGAACACCTACCACCTGATGCTCAAGCCGGGCGCTGAGCGCATCGCCCGCCTCGGTGGGCTCCACCGCTTCGAGGACTGGCGGGGCCACCTGCTCACCGACTCGGGTGGCTACCAGGTGTTCTCCCTGGACCCGGGGGGCAACGTGCGCCTTGACGACGACGGCGTCACGTTCCGCTCCACCTATGACGGCGGCACCCACCGGCTCACCCCAGCGGGCGCCGTGGAGGTCCAGACCCTCCTCGGCAGCGACATCCAGATGGTGCTCGATGTGTGCGCGCCGCTGCCGTCACCTCCGGAGGTGCTGCGCCTGGCCGTCGATCGCACGGCGCACTGGGCAGAGCTGGCCCGCGCCGACTTCCTGGCCCGCCAGCGCACCGAGCTGAGCCAGTTCGGCATCGTCCAAGGGGGCACGGACACGGGCCTGCGCCGGGAGAGCGCCCAGCGAACCGTGGCCATCGGCTTCGACGGGTACGCGATCGGCGGCCTGTCCGTCGGCGAGGCGCGCGACGAGATGCTGGCGACCCTCGCCGACACCCTTCCCCACCTGCCCGACGACGCCCCTCGCTACCTCATGGGCCTCGGGGACCCGATCGGCATGGTGGAGGCGATCGCCCTCGGGATCGACCTGTTCGACTGCGTCCTGCCCACCCGGTTCGCCCGCCACGGCACGATCCTCTCCGCCGCCGGGCGCTACAACCTGAAGCGCGCCGAGAACGCCGACGACGGCGCCCCGCTCGACGACGCCTGTGGCTGCCCGGTCTGCGCGCGCTGGTCGAGGGCCTACCTGCGCCACCTGATGGTGGTGGACGAGCCGACCGCCCCGCGACTGCTGACGCTGCACAACGTCTGGTGGACTCTGCGACTGGTCGAGGAGGTCCGG
>JBKJSO010000429.1:0-3752 GCA_046595835.1 Acidimicrobiales bacterium
CTGCTGGGATCCTTGGCCGGGGAACGTGAAGGCGAGCATCCGACGTCCGACCGACCCCTGCGGGAGGGGGTTTCACGATCCCGCCAAGTTCCCCCTCCCGCAGGGGTCGGTCGGACGTCGGATGCTCGCCTTCACGTTCCCCGGCCAAGGATCCCAGCAGCCCGGCATGGGCCGCTCCTGGGTCGACCAACCCTCCTGGGCCCTCGTCACCGCCGCCTCCGACGCCAGCGGCCGCGACGTCGCCGCCCTGCTCCTCGATGCCGACGCCGACGAGCTCCGCCGCACCGAGAACGCGCAGCTCTCGACCTTTGTGTTGAGCCTCGTCGTGCACGATGCCGTGCGAGCCCTCGGCGTGCGCTGCGGGGTCGCCGCCGGGCACAGCCTCGGCGAGTACACCGCGCTCACAGCCACCGGCGCGCTCACCCTCGCCGACGGAGTGCGCCTCGTCTCGGAGCGCGGTGCGGCGATGCAGGCGGCCGCCGATGCCCGGCCCGGCACGATGGCCGCGATCCTGGGGGCGGACGACGACGTCGTCGCCGAAGCCTGCGCCAGGGCCACCGGCGACGTGTGGGTGGCCAACACCAACGGCGCTGGCCAGGTGGTGATCGCTGGCGACCCCGACGCCATCGCCGAGGCGGGAGTGCTGGCCAAGGAGCTCGGGGCCCGCAAGGTGATGCCGCTGCCCGTCGGCGGCGCCTTCCACACGCCGTTCATGGCGCCGGCCGCCGAACGCCTTCGCGCCGCGCTAGCCGCCACGACCTTCGCCAACTCCTCGGTCCCGGTGATCGCCAACGTCGACGCCCTGCCGCACCAGCACGCCGACCAGTGGGTCGAGCTCCTCGATGCGCAGCTCACCTCTCAGGTCCGGTGGCGCCAGACGATCGAGCGGATGGTGGCCGACGGCGTCGACACCTTCCTCGAGCTCGGGCCCGGCTCCGTGCTGACCGGCGTGGCCAAGCGCTCCGCCCCCAACGGCACCGCTCGCTCAGCCGCCTCTCCTGATGCCCTCGACAGCGTCGTCGAAGCCGCCGCTGCGGCCGGGTCGGTCGACCACCACGAAGGGGAGCACCTCTTCGCAGCCGAGCGCCTCGTGGTGAGCCCTGCGGCCGGGGTCTTCACCCCGGCTGCCGATGTGGCTGAAGGCCATCACATCGAGCAGGGCCGGATCATGGGACACGTCGCAGGCCACGCGGTGCGCTCGCCGTTCCGTGGGACCGTCAAGGGCCTCCTCGCGGTCACCGGTGAGCGGCTCACCCGCAGCCAGCCCGTGGCCTGGCTGCGCACCGCGTGAGCTTCTCGCTGCGCAAGCTCTGCCTCCAACACCGCCTCGGCCGGGGCATCACGCCAGCGGGTTCGTTCGCACCGCGCTCGCTCATGGGGGCCCCCGGGCCCCACAATGGTTGACGTGACCACGCCCTCCCCCGCCGGCGCCACCGCGTCGAGCGCCCGCATCACGGGATGGGGCGTCGCACTGCCGGAGAAGATCGTCACGAACTCGGATCTGGAGGAGTCACTCGATACGAGCGACGCGTGGATCGTCGAGCGCACCGGCATCCGCGAGCGCCGCATCGGCGGCACCACCACTGGTCTCGGCATCGACGCTGCTCGCCAAGCCATGGAGCGAGCGGGCGTGACGGGTGACGACATCGACCTCGTGATCCTGTGCACCTCCACGCCCGACGAAGCCATGCCGGCCAGCGCGTCGGTGATCCAGCAGGCACTCGGCGTGCGAGGCGGCGCCGTGGACATGAACGCGGCCTGCTCCGGGTTCGTCTATGGCCTCGTGGCCGCCGACGGCTTCCTCCGGGCCGGTCTTCAGCGGGTGCTCCTCATCGGCTCCGAGACGATGTCGCGCATCGTCGACTGGGACGATCGCAGCACAGCGATCCTCTTCGGCGACGGGGCCGGCGCGGTGATCGTCGAGCGCGGGGACGGCCCCGGACGGCTCCTCGGGTTCGACCTCGGCTCGGACGGGTCCCTGCGCCACATCCTCCACGCCGAGGTGGGTGGCACCATCGAGATGGACGGACCGGAGGTGTTCCGACGGGCCGTGCGGGTGATGGTCGACTCCGGGCGAGCCGCGCTCACCGCCGCCGGCGTCACCGTGGACGAGCTGGCCCTGTTCGTACCCCATCAGGCCAACACCCGGATCATCGCCTCGGCCTGCGCCAAGCTCGGCATCGACGCCGAGCGCACCGCCGACATCCTCGCCACCACGGGGAACACCTCCGCCGCATCCATCCCGATGGCGCTGGCCGACGCGGCGAACGCCGGGCGCATCGCGGCGGGCGACCTCGTGCTCGTGATCGGGTTCGGAGCGGGCATGTCCTGGGCGTCCGCCGTGATCGAATGGGCGACATGAGCGACGACGCCCCCATCGCCCGCATGGTCCTCGTCACCGGCGGCGGCCGTGGCATCGGCCTCGCCTGCGCCCGCGCGCTCGCTGCCCAGGGCCATCGGGTGGCGGTGACGTTCTCGTCCACGCCGGTGGATGAGCCCGGGATCCTCGCGGTGACGTGCGACGTCACGGACCCGTCGCAGGTCGAGTCGGCGCTGAGCGAGGTGGAGGAGCAGGTCGGCGCGGTCGAGGTGCTCGTGGCCAACGCCGGCATCACCCGTGACGGCCTCCTCGTGCGCATGTCCGAGGACGACTTCGCAGCCGTGATCGACACGAACCTCACCGCCACCTGGCGCCTGGCCAAGCGCGTGGTGCCCAAGATGATGAAGGCGCGGTGGGGACGCATCGTCGTCGTGTCATCGGTGGGCGCCTACATCGGCGCCCCGGGGCAGGCGAACTACGCCGCCTCGAAGGCCGGCCTGATCGGGCTCACCCGCTCGATCGCCCGCGAGTACGGCCCCCGCGGGATCACCGCCAACGTGGTCGCGCCGGGCCCCATCGCCACCGACATGCTGGCCACGATGCCCGAGGACCGACGGGCCGCCCTCGGCGCCCAGGTGCCCGTCGGCCGGATCGGTACCCCCGACGAGGTGGCCGCCGCCGTATCCTTCCTCGCTTCAGAGGCTGCGGCCTACATCACCGGCGCCGTCCTCCCCGTAGACGGCGGCATCGGCATGGGGTTCTGATCCCTCTAGCGTCGTACCCACGATCGATCCATCCATCACCACCACCAAGGAGTCCCCCGAATGAGCGATGTCCTCGACCGCTTCAAGCCCCTTGCCGTGCAGGTCCTGTCGGTCGATGCCGACAAGGTCGTGCCCGAAGCCAGCTTCGCCGACGACCTCGACGCCGACAGCCTCGACCTGGCCGAGCTCGTGATGGCCCTTGAGGACGAGTTCGACATCACCGTCGAGGAGGATGAGCTCGAGGGCATCACCACCGTGCAGCATGCGCTCGACCTCGTCACCGGCAAGCTCGGCACCCCGGCGTAGCCATGGACGGGCGACGGGTGGCGGTCACGGGCGTCGGAGTGCTCTCGTCGTGCGGGACGGGAGTCGACGCGTTCTGGGAGGGGCTCTGCAGCTCGCCGCCCGAGGGTGAGCGCCGCATCCATGACTTCGACCCGGAACCGCTCTTTGCCAACCCGAAGGAGGCGCGGCGTGCGGACCGCGTCACCCAGCTGGCCCTCGGGGCCGCCACCCAAGCCCTCGCCGATGCCGGTGAGATCAGCGGTGACCCGCTCCGCAGGGGCGTGCTCATCGCGACGGGGATCGGTGGCATCGCCACCCTCGAGGAGCAGATCACCATCTACAACGAGAAGGGCGCCCGGCGGGTGTCACCCTTCCTCATCCCC
>JBKJSO010000463.1:0-3531 GCA_046595835.1 Acidimicrobiales bacterium
CTCGCAGGAGGGCGTCGGGCGGCGCCGGGAAGTCGGCCTTCTTGCGTCCCGCCACGGCCTTGGCCATGAACTTGGCCCAGATCTGGGCCGGAAACGAGCCGCCGGTGACGCTGCGACCCTGCACGTTGTCCATGGGACGCGACGCGTCGGGGTATCCCATCCACACGACCGCCGCGTAGCCCGGCACATAGCCGGCGAACCAGGCGTCGATGTTGTTCTGGGTCGTGCCCGTCTTGCCGGCCACAGGCCGGTTGAGGCGCGCGGCGCGGCCGGTGCCGCTCGAGATGACGCCTCGGAGCGCGTGGGTGACGGCCCGTGCGTAGTCCGCCTTGATGGCCTCGCTCTTGGGCTTCGGCCGATCGGGCTCCCACAGCACCTTGCCGTCGCGGTCCTCGATGCGCGAGATGGCGTAGGGCTCGACCCGTGTGCCGTCGTCGGCCAAGGTGAGGTAGGCGCTGGCCAGATCGAGCGGCGACACCTCTTCGACGCCGAGCGCGAGCGCCGGCACCGGGTCGAGCTTGGCATCGATGCCCATGGCGTGGGCGGCGGTCGCGACGGCGTCGGGGCCGACCTTGGCGAGCAGCTGGGCGTAGACGGTGTTGACCGAGTGCGCGGTCGCTTCGGCCACCGTGAGGTCGCCGAAGCGCTCTCCGCCGTAGTTGCTCACCGACCACGGCGCCCCGCCGACCTGCAGGTCGATGGTCGGCGGCCCGGCGTAGCGGTCGCCGAGCGTGATGCCATCTTCGAGGGCCGCTTCGAGGACGAACGGCTTGAACGTGGAGCCGGGCTGTCGGCCGGAGCCCCCCCCGTCCTTGCCGCGGACGAGGTCGACCTGGAGCTTCGCGAAGTCGCGCCCGCCCACGTGGGCACGGATCGCGCCATCGGTGTCGAGCGCAACGAGCGCGGCCTGCGGGGCGTTCGGGTCGGTGAGCACCTCGGCGACGGCCGCCTCCGCCGCCTTCTGCGCGTCGAGGTCGAGGGTGGTGACCACCTTGAGGCCGGCGTCGTAGAAGGCCTTCTCGCCGACGGCGGTGATCGCCTGCTGTCGCACCCAGTCCACGAAGTGAGGAGCCAGACCGGCCGTGAGGCTGACGGGCCGGGTGCGATCAGTGGCGGTGATCGGGGCGGCGTTGGCCGTGTCGTGCTCGGCCTTGGAGATCTTCCGCACCTCCAGGAGGTCGTGGAGGACTGCGGCGCGACGAGCGATGGCCTCGGGCATGTCCCGCGCCGGATCAGCCGTGCCAGGCGAGCGAAGCAAGCCCACGAGCAGTGCGGCCTGCGGGAGATCGAGCTTGTCGGCCGTGGTGTCGAAGTAGTTGTGGGCGGCGGCCTCGATGCCGTATGCGCCTCGACCGAAGTAGACGGTGTTGAGGTAGCGCTCAAGGATCTCGTCCTTGTTCTGCGAGCGCTCCAGCTTCACCGAGAGCACCGCCTCGCGGGCCTTGCGCCAGAGCGATCGCTGGCTGCTGAGGTACTCGTTCTTGACGAGCTGCTGCGTGAGGGTCGAGCCGCCCTGGGTGCGGCTTGTGGTGAGATCGGCCCACAGCGCGCGGCTGATGCCGATCGGGTCGACGCCGCCGTGCTGGTAGAAGCGACGATCTTCGGCGGCGATGAGGGCGTCGACCACGACGGGCGACACCTTGGCCAGCGGGACGACGAAGCGCTGCCCCCCCTGGGAGAGCACGGCGAGCTCTCGGCCGTCGGCGGCGAGCACCACCGCCGATTGCAGCTCCGGCGGATCCTTCGGCAGGTCGACCGTGAACCACAGCGCGACGAGGACGAGCACGCCCAACACCCCCAAGGACGTGGCGCCCGCGAGGGGCCAGCGAACCCAGCGGGGCCAGCGATCCCATCGTCGACGCGCGCGGCTCAGGAGGTCGGTTGGTCTGCCCACGGAACCGGTGTACCCCGCACGGAGATGCGGCAGACGCGCCGGGGTCAGCTGATGCCGTAGACCGCCACGGGAGCCGGTGCCTCGGCCAGGAGATCTGCGATCACCGGGCCCAGCTCGGCGGCATCCCAACGGTCGCCCTTGTCGACGGTGGGTCCGTGCTGCCAGCCGGTGGCGATGCCGACCTTGCCCCCCTCGACCTCGAACATGCGCCCGGTCACCGCCGCCGACTGCGTCGAGGCCAGCCAGGCCACGAGCGGGGAGACGTTCTCGGGGGCCATGGCGTCAAAGGCGTTGGGTGCGTCGGGCGTGGCCATCATCTCCGTGAAGATGCCTTCGGTCATCCGGGTGCGAGCGGCCGGGCACAGCGCGTTGGCGGTGACGCCGTAGCGGCCCAGCTCGGCGGCCTGCACGAGGGTCAGCGTAGCGATGCCGCCCTTGGCCGCGGAGTAGGCGGCCTGGCCCACCGAGCCGAGGATCCCGGCGCCGGAGCTCGTGTTGATGATCCGCCCGTCGACCGGCGCGCCGGCCTTGGCCTGGTCGCGCCAGTAGGCGGCGGCGTGACGAGCCACCGCGAAGTGGCCCTTGAGGTGCACACGCACCACGGCGTCCCATTCGTCCTCGGCGGCATTGGCGAACATGCGGTCACGCACGAAGCCGGCGTTGTTGACCACAGCGTCGAGCCCGCCGAACGCATCGATGGCCGCCCGCACCAGTCGCTCGGCCCCTGCGAAGTCGGCCACGTCGTCACCGTTGGCGATCGCCTGGCCTCCCGCGGCGCGGATCTCCTCGACCACCTCGCCGGCGGGGCCGCTGCCGCCGCCGGAGCCGTCGAGCTCGCAGCCGAGGTCGTTCACCACCACCTGTGCTCCCTGGCGAGCCAGCTCCAGGGCGTGGGCGCGGCCGAGCCCGCGACCCGAGCCGGTGACGATGACAGTGCGCCCTTCGCAGATGCCGCTCATGGCTGGCAGTCTGGCAGGATCTGACGGTACGTCAGGCCAAGGTCAGCGCACCGAGATGGCGGCGCGGGGCGGACGGAGACTTCACCGAGCTCGGGAGGAGACCGCGGTGCGCTACGGGATCACGATGTTCGCCACCGACGTGAGCATCGGCGTCGTCGAGCTGGCACAGGAAGCCGAGGAGCGCGGCCTGCAATCGCTGTGGCTGCCGGAGCACACGCACATCCCCGTAAGTCGACGCACGCCTCCGCCCACCGGCGACGCCGAGCTCGCGGAGGAGTACCGACGATGCCTCGACCCCCTCGTGGCCCTGGCGGCAGCATCGACCACCACCACCACCCTTCGCCTCGGCACCGGGATCCTCCTCGCCGCGCAGCGAGAGCCGATCGTCACGGCAAAGGCGGTGGCGACCCTCGATCACCTCAGTGGTGGCCGGGCCGCGCTCGGGGTGGGCTTCGGCTGGAACGAGGACGAGCTGGCCCATCACGGGGTGGCGATGGCCGACCGTCGCGCGGTTGCTCGCGAGCACGTGTTGGCGATGCAGGCGCTGTGGGGCGACGACGAGGGTGAGCTCCACGGCGAGCACGTGGACCTGGCGCCGTCGTGGTCCTGGCCCAAGCCAGTGCAGCGCGGCACCGATGGCCGGCCCCGGGTGCCGGTGCTCCACGGGGGCGCGGCCGG
>JBKJSO010000058.1:0-4044 GCA_046595835.1 Acidimicrobiales bacterium
CTCCTGGCCCTCCAGCAGCCGATGGCATCGGATCTCCGGGCCTTGACCACCGCCATCCGCCTGACCGCCGAGATCGAGCGCTCCGGCGACCTGGTCGTCAACATCATGAAGGCGGCCCGGCGGATCTACGGGACGGACATGGACCCCAAGGTCCGTGGCCTGATCGCCCAGCTCGGTGAACAGGTCCACCGACTGTTCCGGCTGTCCATCGACGCCTACGTCGATCAGAACGTCGGGCTGGCCTCGGCGCTCGACGACATGGACGACGCCATCGACAGCCTGCACGTCGACTTCATCGAGTCCATCTTCGAGACCCACGAGTCCGGTGAGCTGCCGCTGCAGGTGGCGGTGCAGCTCGCGCTCGTCGGCCGGTTCTACGAGCGCATCGGCGACCACGCCGTCAACATCGGGGAGCGCGTGCAGTACATGGTCACCGGCTGGCTGCCCGAGCACACGGGCGCCGCTCGCTTCGCGGCCCGATCGAGGGTGCAGCCGGACGAGGGGGCGGACCCGCCCGCATGAGCGCTGTTCTCGCCGTGGTGGCGGCGGGTCTCTCGCTCGCCCTCGCCCTCGTGCTGGTGAGCCAGCGGCGCCTCGCCCGACGCCTGGTCGCCGCCGGCCAGCGCCTTGCCGGCGATGTGGTGCCGACGGGCGCCGGGCTCGCAGAGGCGACCTCGGTGGTCGAGCGGGGCGTCGACCGTGCCCTGCTGCGCGGTGCCGACATCTCGATCGCGGAAGCCCGACTCACGAGCGCTCTCGCGGCCATCCCGCTGGGGGCGGTGGTGTTCGACACCGACGGGGAGATCGCGTTTCGCAACAAGGTCGCCGCGGGCTATCTCACGGCCCGGCACGGCGAGGCGCTCGTGGAGGAGGCCATCGGCGAGGTGGCCGACGAGGTGCGGGCGGGAGGCCGTGCTCTTCCTCCGACCCGCACGGTCGATCTGTTCGGGCCGCCCCGGAGGACGCTCGTGCTGCAGGGCAAGGGCCTCGAGCGCAACGCACAGGACGTCGGCGCTCTTGTGCTCATCGATGACATCACCGACCGCCGGCGCCTCGAAGCCATCCGGCGCGACTTCGTGGCCAACATCAGCCACGAGCTGAAGACACCGGTGGGAGCGCTCGGGCTGCTCGCCGAGACCCTCCTCGCCGAGGACGACCCGGCGGTGACTCGCCGTCTCACCGAGCGGATGCAGCACGAGGCGTTCCGTGTCGCCCGCACCATCGACGACCTCCTCGAGCTTTCGCGGATCGAGGCGGATCCCGATGCCACGCGCGAGGACGTGCTTGTCTCGACCGTGCTGGCGGAGGCTGCCGACCGCGTGCGGGGCGCCGCGGAGCAGCAGGGGATCGCCCTCGACGTGGAGGTGTCTGCGGCGCCCGCGACCGTCTCCGGCGACCGGCGCCAGCTCGTGTCCGCGGTCTACAACCTGCTCGACAACGCTGTGAAGTACTCGGACCCAGGATCGTCCGTGGCCGTTCGGTCCGAGACCGATGGCCGTTGGATCGACCTCTCAGTTGAGGATCACGGGATCGGCATCCCTCGGCGCGACCTCGAGCGCGTGTTCGAGCGGTTCTACCGGGTCGACCGCGGTCGCAGCCGTGAGACCGGCGGGACCGGGCTCGGGCTGGCCATCGTGCGCCACGTCGCCGGCAACCACGCTGGCGAGGTGCGCGTGGAGTCCCGCGAAGGCGAAGGCTCCACCTTCACCCTGCGGGTGCCAGTCGTTCACGCCAGCGGGGCGACTCCCGCCCCAGAGACGGGATGATCGCAACATGAGTCAGCCCGATCTGACCGTGCTCGTGGTCGAGGACGAGGCCTCGTTCGTCGACGCGCTCACCGTGGGCCTGCAGCGCGAGGGCTTCCGCGTGCAGGTGGCGCGCGACGGTGCGGAGGCGCTCGATGTGTTCGACGCCGTGCGCCCCGACCTGGTGCTGCTCGATGTGATGCTTCCCAAGGTGTCGGGCATCGACGTGTGCCGCGAGCTTCGGCGCCGCTCATCCGTGCCGATCATCATGGTGTCAGCCAAGGGTGACGAGATCGATGCCGTCGTGGGGCTCGAGGTGGGTGCCGACGACTACGTCACCAAGCCCTACCGGCTCCGGGAGCTCGTTGCCCGCATGCGCGCCGTGCTGCGGCGCCGGACGGGCGACGACGAGACGTCAACGGGCGGTGAGGCGCTGGAGGTGGGCGATGTGGCCCTCGACCCCGAGCGCCATGAGGTGATCATCCGGGGCGCGGCCGTGCAGCTCCCCCTCAAGGAGTTCGAGCTGTTGGAGATCCTCCTGGCCAACGCCGGGCGCGTGCTTCCCCGCGACACCCTGATCGACCGGGTCTGGGGAGCGGACTACGTGGGCGACACCAAGACGCTCGACGTCCACGTGAAGCGGCTGCGGGCCAAGGTCGAGTCGGACCCGTCAGCGCCCTCGCGGATCGTGACGATCCGCGGCCTCGGCTACAAGTACGAGCTCCCGCGCCTCTGACGTCCGGTCGGGGCCGTCGCAGGCCACCCCTACCATGGGCTCGATGTCCGACCCCGCTGGCTGGCAGCCGCTCTCCAAGCGCCCGTCGAGGGCCGGGGCCGAGGCGTTCCACCTGTCGCCGTTCGCCCGGCTGGCCCGATCGCACGCACTGGCGGCAGCGGGCGACGCGCTGGTCACCATCGCGCTGGCCAACTCGTTGTTCTTCGACCTCGACCCCCACGACGCCCGCTGGAAGGTGTTCCTCTACCTGGCCCTCACCATGGCGCCCCTCGCCGTGGTCGCGCCCTTCATCGGACCGCTGCTCGATCGTTCCCGGGGCGGGCGACGCTGGATGATGGTGGGCGCCCACGGCACCCGCGCGCTGGTGTGCTTGGTGATGCTCAACGACCTGCACAGCCTCCTGCTCTTCCCCGAGGCCTTCACGGTGCTGGCGCTCGGCAAGTCGTACGGCGTGGCTCGCAGCGCCCTCGTCCCGACGGTGGTCCACAGCGACACCG
Source organism: Acidimicrobiales bacterium (assembly GCA_046595835.1). Lineage (GTDB taxonomy): Bacteria > Actinomycetota > Acidimicrobiia > Acidimicrobiales > VFJN01 > VFJN01. The sequence continues at coordinate 2,979 of JBKJSO010000058.1, forward strand.
AGCTCGTGGAGGCCAACTCGAAGCTGCAGCTGCTGTCCGGGCTGGCTGCTCCCGCGGCCGGCGTGCCCGCCGCAATCGCGTTCGTCATCGGGGGCTCGCCCGCGGTGCTCGGTGTCGCCATGGTGGCCTACCTGGCGGCCATGTTGGCGGCACTGCGGGTGCCCGCCACCCAAGTGGCCGAGGCACCGGCCACACCCGCGGAGACCGCAGAGCTGCGCGGGATCGGGATCGTGCTGGCCTCCTCAGCGATGGGGTTGCTCCGCGGGATGGTGGGCTTCCTCACCTTCCTCCTCCTGTTCGACCTCCGCGACGAGCCGACCTGGCACATGGGGTTGGTCCTCGGCTTCACGGGCGTCGGGGTGCTGCTCGGATCGGTGGCGGCTCCCGCGCTCCGCCGTGCGATGCCCGAGGAGCGCATCCTGCTCACGGTGCTCGGCTCCACGGTGGTGCTGGCGCTCGTGGCGGCCCGCCTGGGTGGTCTCGCGGGCGCGGCCACGATGGCCACCACCATCGCAGTGGCGTCCACCTGCGCCAAGCTCGGCTTCGACTCCCTGGTCCAGCGCGACGCGCCCGACGCCAACCGGGGTCGCTCGTTCGCTCGGTTCGAGGTGCGCTTCCAGCTCGTGTGGGTCATCGGCGCCGTCATCCCGGTCCTCACCTCGATGCCGCTGCGCATCGGCTTCCTGATCATCGCCGGCACCGCCGGCTTCGCGCTGTTCTCCTATCTCGCCGGTCAACGGGCGGCGCACAGGCGCCGCTGAGCCCTCGGCCTCAGTCGGCGTCGAGGTCGAGGCGGGCCAGCCAGAGGCCGGGGGCATCGACCTCAGCGGGGGTGGGGAGGCTGGCGGCGTCGACCCAGAGGCGCCGCAGACCCTCGTCGCCGGCCCGTTCGAGGACACCGTCGACGAACGCGGAGCCGCGGTCGTAGGTGGCCTGCGTGAGCTCGAGGCCGAAGAGGCGCTCCACGAAGCGGTCTGACTCGGCGGCCTCCACCCGGCGGCGCCGCAGCGCCTCCGTGAGCATGGCGTAGTCGGAGATGAGCTTGCCGCCCACGACGTCGAGCACG
>JBKJSO010000126.1:0-3650 GCA_046595835.1 Acidimicrobiales bacterium
GTCGCGGAGCACATCGCGGTTGGCGGTGGCACCGCTGGCGGCGAGGAGCTCCTGTACGAGGTCGTCGGTGGGGGAGGGCATGAGGGCGGAGCCGAATCGCTCAGGTGGCGTCGACCCGCTCGGGGCGGCCGTAGAGCGTGGTGCGCTGCTCGAGGGGGCGGCCGAGCGGCTCAACCCAGGAACGGAAGCCGTCCTCGTCCATCATCGTGCCGTGGGCGGCGCCGGCGGCCCGGGAGATGTTCTCGTCCATCAGGGTGCCGCCGAGATCGTTGGCGCCGGCCTGGAGGATCTGGGCGGCGCCGCCGTGGCCCATCTTCACCCAGGACACCTGGATGTTGTCGATCCAGCCGCGGTAGGCGATGCGCCCTACCGCGTGCATGAGCAGCGCCTCGCGGAACGTGGGGCCGCGCCGGGCCTTGTGCTGGAGGTAGATCGGCGCCGCCATGTGCACGAAGGGCAGGGGCACGAACTCCGTGAAGCCGCCCGTCTCCTTCTGGAGCGCCCGCGTGCGCACGATGTGACGAGCCCAGGAGCGGGGCTGCTCGATGGCCCCGAACATGATCGTGACGTTCGATCGGAGCCCCACGGAGTGCGCGGTGCGGTGCGCTTCGAGCCACTCCTCGGTGTTGATCTTGTCGGGGCAGAGCAGTGCCCGGATCGGGTCGTCGAGGATCTCCGCCGCGGTGCCGGGGAGCGTCTTGAGGCCAGCGGCCATGCAACGACGCAGGTAGTCGGCGAGCGGCTCGCCGAGGCGCTTGGCGCCTTCGGTGACCTCGAGCGCGGTGAAACCGTGGATGTGGATGTCGGGTGCTACCTCGTGCACGGCGTGGGCCACGTCGATGTAGTAGTTGCCGTCGAAGTCGGGGTGGATGCCGCCCTGGAGGCACACCTCGGTGGCCCCGAGCGCCATGGCCTCGAGCACGCGCTCCTGGATGTCCTGGAGCGTGAGCAGATAGGGCGTACCACGCAGGTTGAGCGAGAGCGGACCCTTCGAGAACCCGCAGAAGCGGCACTTGAAGGTGCACACGTTCGTGTAGTTGATGTTCCGGTTGCGCACGTAGGTGACGACGTCACCGATCGAGGCCCGGCGCAGCTCGTCGGCCACCTGGGCTACCGCGGCCACCTCGGCACCTCGGGCGCTGAAGAGCGTGGTGATCTCGTCCTCGCCCACCTCCTGCCCGCTGAGCACCCCCTCGAGCACGTCGCCCACCGGCCCGTGCCAGCCGTCGCGGGGTCGACCGGGCACGAGGGCCACCGGGTCGACCGGAGCGCCGGAGTACCAGGCGGTGTTGCGACGACCGATCTGCACGACCTCGGCGCCGGTGCCGGCCTCGACGGCCGCCTTGATCTGCTCTGGGAACACGCTGCCGGGGTCGTCGCGCCCGAGGCCCTCGGCGTCGCTGCGATCGAGCACCCCGAAGCGAAGGGCGGGGTCGAGCCAGCGCGCCGGCTCGAGGGCGAACGTCGGGTAGATCGTGAGGCGGGGGGCCAGCGAGAAGCCGCGGGCCTCGGTGACCTCGCGGAGTCGATCGAGCGCCGGCCACGGCCGCTCGGGGTTCACGTGGTCGGCGGTGACGGGGGAGACGCCACCCCAGTCGTCGATGCCCGCGTCGAGCAGGTGCCCGAAGTCGTCGGAGAGGTTGGGTGGCGCGTGCAGGAGCACGTCGGCCGGGAGGATGAGTCGAGCGAGGGCGATGGCCTGCAGGAAGTCGTCCTCAGGGCACGCTGGCGCGCTGTGCATCGCGGTGCCGACCTTCGGCAGGAAGTTCTGGACGATCACCTCCTGCACGTGCCCGTGCCGCTGGTGCGAGGCGGCGATGGCGGCCAGGGCCTCGATCCGGTCGGCCACGTCCTCGCCGATCCCCACGAGGATGCCGGTGGTGAACGCGATGCCGAGCTCGCCGGCCGCCTCGAGCGTGGCGAGACGTCGGGCCGGCACCTTGTCGGGCGCGCCGCGGTGGCAGTCGAGGTCGTCGCGGAGCGACTCCACCATCATCCCCTGGCTCGGCGCCACCTTGCGGAGCGTGGCCAGATCCGCGGCCGACAAGGCGCCGGCGTTGGCGTGGGGGAGCAGGCCCGTCTCGTCGAGCACGAGCTGGCACATCGCGGCGAGGTACTCGACGGTGGAGGCGTAGCCGTGCTCGGCGAGCCACTCGGCCGCCACGGGATAGCGGTCCTCGGGGCCCTCGCCGAGGGTGAACAGCGCCTCGTGGCAGCCGGCCATGGCTCCGGCCTTGGCGATGGCGAGCACCTCGTCCGGGCTCAGATACGGGGCCGAGAGCCGCGCGGGTGGCTGGGCGAAGGTGCAGTAGCCGCACCGATCACGGCACAGCATGGTGAGGGGGATGAAGACCTTCGGCGAGAAGGTCACCCGGCGGCCGTGGGCGTCGTCTCGCACAGCCCGGGCCCGTGCCATGAGGTCGTGCAGCGGGAGGGAGGCGAGCTCCTGGTGGGGCTGGGCCGGACCGGACATGGCCGCACCCTATCGTCGGCCCTGATTCCTCACGCGGTCTCGCTCGCCCCGCGGGTCACCAGCGCAGCCGGTAGGTGCGGTGCACCGCCTCCGGCTCGGCCGTGGGGTCGGGGCTCCACGGCGCGACCACCGATCGGTAGCCGGCCCGACCGGCCGCGCGCTGGAGGGCTGGCACCGCCACGCCCGGATCGGCCGAGCAGCGCACGACCGTGCACGTGTCCCAGCGCCGAGCCCTGGCCTGCTTGGCCAGCGCGAGGGCGGACCGAAGCCCGGCGCCTCGCAGGGCGTCAGCCACATCTGGCACGGCGGCGATGCCGGGCAGGACCAGGCGCCGGTCGGCGTAGGCACCCGCCTGACCGGGGAGGTCGTCGTCGACCGACGGCTCGGGGTCCAGCTCCATCGCGGGCAGCCGCCAGGTGGGATGGTCGGCGACGGCCTCGAGCCCGTGCTCCTCGAGCAGGCGGGCCAGGTGGGGCGGGTGCCACGGGCGGCCCGTGAGCCCGGGCGTGTGATAGCCGGCGACCTGCACGCCGACCTCCTCGCCTTCCGTGAACGACACCGGACCGGTCATCGCCCGGCACCCGCGCGCATCGAGCCACGTGCGAGCCGTGTCAACGAGGGCTCTGGCGACCAACGGATCGTCATCGGTCCACCAGAACCCGAGCTGGCCGTCGTCGGCGAGGTGGGCGAGGTGGGCGGTGATCCGGCCCACCGGGCGACCCTGCCGGCGGGCGATGAAGTACGCCGCGTCCCCGCCCTCGAAGAACGGGTTGCGGCGCGGGTCGAGGCGGTAGCGCTCCCAGGCCATCAGCAGCGGTGCGAAGCGGGGATCGGCGCCGTGCAGCGCCTGCGGCAGCTCCACGAAGCGGGCGAGCGCCTTGCCGCCCGTGACCTCCTCGACCACCACCGCGGGGGCCATGGGAACCGCGCTCAGCCGGCGGCCGCAGGGTCGACGATCCAGATCACCTTGTCGGCGGTGACGTGCGCGCCGGGACAGGACTCGTCCGCAGCCACGACTCGGGCGAGGGCCTCGCGCTTCGCCTCGCCGCACACGGTGATCAGCACGAGGCGGGCCCGCGCGATCCCCGCCAGCGTGAGGGTCATGCGGGGATGTGGGTTGAGCCCGGTCTGGTCTTCGTTCATCACGACGAGGCGACCAGGGTCGGCCGCGAACCCC
>JBKJSO010000415.1:0-3391 GCA_046595835.1 Acidimicrobiales bacterium
CGAGCTTCTGGAGAAGGTCGGCAGCGGTCTGGCAGCTCTCGATGAGGCTACCCACATGCGCTTGGGTTCCACGGAGCGGTTCCATCATCGGCACCCGCCGTAGGGGATCCCCGCCGACGTCGAACACCAGCGAGTCCCAGTTGGCGGCCACGATGCTCTCCGGCCAGCGCGCCAGGCAGGTGCCCCGGAAGTAGGCCCGGGTGTCGGGCGGTGGGTCCGTGATGGCGAGCTCGATCTCGTCATCGCTGGCGATGCGCTCGAGACCGACGCGAGCCGCCAACGACTTCGAGGGGCGCAGGTCGTGGTACTGCAGGTCCATCGCCGCGAGGCGGGCGTCGTCCCAGCGCAGGTCGTGGCGCGCCCGGTAGCCGTCGATCACCCGGTGCTTGGCCACCCAATCGACCTGGTCGGCCACCTGTGACGGATCGGTCTCCAGCGCGCTCAGCACGGACTCCCAGCGACGGAGCACCTCCTCCCCCACCTCCTCGCCGCCGACGCACTCGAGGCCGCGCTCATCGGCGAACTTCCGGGCCCGACCGTGCAGCTCCCACTGCGCATCGAGGGCCGTGATGGAGGAGCCGTCGGCCAGCTCGATCGGGCGGGCCAGGGTGAGGTCGTAGGAGACGTGGCGCAGCGCCTGCACCGGCCGGGCCGGCAGAAGGTCGCGCGAGAGCCAGTCGTCCTCGATCATCGACAGCACCAGGGCAGTGGTGCCGACCTTGAGGAAGGTGGCCACCTCGGAGAGGTTGGCGTCGCCGACGATGACGTGCAGGCGGCGGTACTTCTGGGCGTCGGCGTGCGGCTCGTCGCGGGTGTTGATGATGGGCCGCTTCAGGGTGGTCTCGAGGCCGACCTCCTCCTCGAAGAAGTCGGCCCGCTGGGTGAGCTGGAACGGCACGTCGGCGCTGGTGAGCCCGGCCGCCTCGGTGCCGACCTTGCCCGCTCCCGTGTAGATCTGGCGGGTGATGAAGTGCGGCATCACATGCGCCACGATCTTCGAGAACGGCACCAGGCGGTCCATCAGGTAGTTCTCGTGGCAGCCGTAGCTGTTGCCCTTGCGGTCGGAGTTGTTCTTGTAGACCACGATCTCCTGACCGGGCGGCAGGAGCGCGGTCGCCGCGATCATCGAGCGCTGCAGGATCCGCTCCGCCGCGCGGTCGTACACCACGATCGAGCGGGGATCGGCGCACTCCGGCGTGGACAGCTCAGGGTGGGCGTGGTCGACGTAGTACCGAGCGCCGTTGGTGAGCACGGCGTTCACGAGGTGCGTCTCCACCTCCGGCGGCATCGACCCGTCGGCGCTGAAGCCGCGCGCGTCGTTGCCGGGCTGCTCGTCCTCGAAGTCCCACCCGATGCGCGACGAACCTGCGGGCGCGCCGGCACGGGCCAGCTCCTGCACGTAGGCGTTGATCAGGACCGACGACGCAGCGATCGGGTTCGAGTCACCGCCGCGGATGACGATGCCGTACTCCGTCTCGATGCCGAGCACCTTGGGGATCGCCATGTCGTGTCGACGGCCTAGAGGTACTGGCCCGTGGCGACCCGTTCGATGGAGCGTCCGCCCCGGGGCTCGCCCTCGGTGTCGTGCTGCACGATCGTGCGGACGTAGATGATCCGCTCGCCCTTCTTGCCCGAGATCTTCGCCCAGTCGTCGGGGTTGGTGGTGTTCGGCAGGTCCTCGTGCTCCTTGTACTCCTGGTGGATCGACTCAATGAGGTCGTCCACCTGGATGCCCTTGGTGCCGCCGCCGAGGAGGCGCTTGATGGCCAGCTTCTTCGCACGGCGCACGATGTTCTCGATCATGGCTCCGGACGAGAAGTCCTTGAAGTACATGATCTCCTTGTCGCCGTTCTGGTACGTGACCTCGAGGAACTGGTTCGACTCGTCGGTGCGGTACATCTCGGCGGCGGTGAGCTCGATCATGGCCTGCACGGCCTTCTCTGGGTCACCCCCGCCCAGGTTGGTGACCGTGTCTGCGTCAAGGGGGAGGTCGGCGGTGAGGTAGCGGGCGAAGATCTGCGCCGCTGCTTGCTCGGTGGGCCGCTCGATCTTGATCTTCACGTCGAGGCGCCCGGGACGGAGGATCGCCGGGTCGATGAGGTCTTCCCGGTTGGACGCGCCGATCACGATCACGTTCTTCAGCGACTCGACACCGTCGATCTCCACGAGGAGCTGCGGCACGATCGTGCTCTCCATGTCGGAGCTGATGCCGGTGCCACGGGTGCGGAACATCGAGTCCATCTCGTCGAAGAAGATGATGACCGGCCAGCCCTCCTCCGACTTCTCCCGGGCCCGCTGGAACACGAGGCGGATCTGACGCTCCGTCTCGCCCACGTACTTGTTGAGCAGCTCTGGGCCCTTGATGTTGAAGAAGTACGAGCGGGCGGTGTCGCCCGTGACGGCGGCCACCTTCTTGGCGAGGCTGTTGGCCACGGCCTTGGCGATGAGCGTCTTGCCGCAGCCCGGCGGCCCATAGAGGAGGATGCCCTTGGGGGCCGGCAGCTTGTGCTCGAGGAAGAGGTCCTGGTGCAGGAAGGGAAGCTCGACCGCATCGGCGATCTGCTCGATCTGCTCGTCGAGGCCACCGATGTCCTCGTAGTCGATGTCGGGCACCTCCTCGAGGGCGAGGTCCTCCACCTCGGGACGAGGCAGCTTCTCGAGCACCAGACCCGAACGGGGATCGAGCAGGAGGGTGTCGCCGTTGCGGAGCTTCACATCGTGCAGCTCGTCGATCAGCTCGACCACGCGCTCCTCGTCGGCCCGCCCGACGATCATCACTCGGTTGCCGTCGAGCCGCTCCTTCATCGTGACGACCTCGCCCGTGAGATCAGCCCCGCGGGACAGCACGACGTTCAGCGACTCGTTGAGCACCACCTCGGCCCCGCGCTGGATGGGCTCGTCGCCCAGCTCCGGATGCACCGCGACCCGCACCTTGCGACCACCGGTGAAGACATCCACCGTGCCGTCCTCGTTGCTGCCGAGCAGGGTGCCGTACGCCGACGGCGGCTGGGTGAGCTTGTCGACCTCCTCACGCAGCGCGGCGATGTGATCGCGCGCCTCGCGAAGGGTGTACGTGAGCTTCTCGTTCTGGGAGACGGCCTGTGAGAGCTGGCCCTTGGTCTCCAGCAACCGCTCCTCGAGGGTGCGCACACGCTTGGGCGCGTCCTGGAGGCGCCGCCGCAGCGAGACGACCTCCTCCTCGAGCTCGAGCGTGCGCGCCTGGTCGTGGCCCTCGGCCGGCTCCGCCGGTCCTGCCGCCTGATCGTCGGACTCCGTGACGGGGACCACCTCCCTCGAATCGACCCTGCGCGGGACCCTACACCCGCGCTCCCACGGCGCAACGCCCGGGTTTCCCCCGTGGTTGCCAGGTTTATTCGCGACCGCGCTAGGG
>JBKJSO010000185.1:0-6395 GCA_046595835.1 Acidimicrobiales bacterium
GTTGTTCACCGACTTCGCCGAGATGCCCGTCGACCTGCAGCAGCACCTGCGGTACCCCGAGGACCTGTTCCGGGTGCAGACGAACATGTGGAGCCGCTACCACATCGAAGATCCGAGCAGCTTCTACACCGGCAACGACTTCTGGGACGTGGCCCGCGACCCGGGGACAGCAGGCGCTGGCGCGGGCACGCAGACCACCGACGCCCAGGGCAACGTGATCGCCACCCGCGATGCCCGCATCGACCCGTACTACCTCTTCACGAAGCTGCCGGGGGCCGACCAGCCCGAGTTCATCCTGCTTCGGCCCTACGTGCCCACCTCCCGCGGTGATGACAACCAGCTGCTCACCGCGTTCATGGTCGGCAAGAGCGACCCCAAGAACTACGGCAAGCTCCAGGTGTTCGTCATGCCGCGAGACAAGCTGCCCAACGGTCCCGCGCTGGTGCAGGGTGAGATCCAACGGGACCCGTCTGTCTCGCAGCAGGAGACGATCCTGAGCGGTCAGGGCTCAGCGGTGAGCTTCGGCAGCCTCACCGCCATCCCGATCGACGGCGGGCTCGTCTATGTGCGGCCGTTCTACGTCACTTCCACGCAGACCGAGGTACCGGGTCTTGAGAAGGTGATCGTTTACTTCCAGGGCGATGTGGTGATCCGTGACACCCTGCAGGAGGCGCTCACCGCAGTGTTCGGGGATGCGCCGCCCACCCTCGAAGCACCCGCTGATCCGCTGGCGCCGCCTCAGGTGGCACCGTCGGGATCGCTCACCGAGCAGGTGGCCCAGCTGCTCGCCGATGCCGACAGCCTGTTCAAGCAGGCCGACGATGCGCTGCCCGACTTCGCCAAGTACGCGGAGCTCACCCGTCAGGCCCGGGCCAAGATCGCCCAGGCCGAGCGCCTCATCGAGCAAGCCAGCGGTGGATCCACCACGTCGAGTAGCAGCACCACCACGACCACCACCCCCAAGGCCTCCGCCTAGGCCGGCAGACCCGCGCTCTGCAGCGGCCGAGGGTCCGTGTCGTCAGGTTGCCGCTGACCAGGGCCGCCGGTACAGTCACACCTCCACCACAAGTCGACGCGGGGTGGAGCAGTCAGGTAGCTCGTCGGGCTCATAACCCGAAGGTCGCAGGTTCAAATCCTGCCCCCGCCACCATGTGAAGGCCCAGGTCACAGGCCTGGGCCTTCGTCGTTGGGGTGAGCGCGTCACCGGCGTCGTCTACCGGGTCTTCCTGGGGCGGGTTTGCTGACCTGGGGATTCGCGGCGGTGACACCGGTGGACGTCTACCGGCCCGGATCGGCGATCAACGCCGCGAACTGCTCGGCGGCAGCGGCGCTCATGCCGGGCAGGAGGTGCTGGTAGGTGTGCATCGTGAACGCCGGGTGCGAGTGGCCGAGGCGTTCGCTGACGACCTTGATCGGGACGCCGGCCATGATCAGGAGCGAGGCGTGGGTGTGGCGCAGGTCGTGAAATCGGATGTGAGGCGCCGACGGCGTGCGCTTCACGATCCGATCGAAGAGCTGGCTGAGCGACTCGGGGTTGATGAACCGGCCGGTGGTGTTGAGGAACATCCAGTCGTCGGGCCCGTGGTGCAGCCCGTCGCGGTACAGCTTGCGGCGCCACCGGGCCAGAACGTTCATCGTGTTCTCATCGATGTCGATGCAACGGCGACTCGTGCGGGTCTTGACGTCGAACTCGACGGGCCTGCCTGCGACGTTCTGCAGGGTCCGCGAGATCGAGAGGCGGTTGTTGGTTCGGTCGAGGTCGGACCACTTGAGCCGGCGACTTCACCGCGGCGCATCCCGGTGAAGGCGGTGAGGTGCAGAGCGGGGTAGAGCCGCTGGGATCCCGCGAGCTTGAGGAAGCCGGCGAGCTCCCGGGCTGTCCACACTCGCGCTGTTGTCTTGGTCGGTCGTCGCCGACGGGCCTGTGCGGCGTGGGCGACGTTGTGGTCGAGGAGCTGACGGCGGACTGCGAGATCGAGCGAGGCGCGCACGACGGCGTGGACGTCGTGCACGGTCTTGGGCGCCAGGCCGTGTCCGTGTCGGCCGCCGGTGGTGGCGAGCTTCTCGTAGAGCCCGTCGAGGTGATCGGCGCGGAGCCGGCGGAGCGGGACGTCGCCGATGGCGGGGTTGATGTACCGGTCCACGAACCAGGAGTACCGGTAGGCGGTGGTGGCGCGGAGGTGGCGGCGCTTCAGAGGGAGCCACGTGGCGGTGAGGAACTCGCCGTAGTGGACCGGCCCGCCGCGCGCCGGCGCGGTGCCGGCGTGCTCGGTGTCGAGGCGGGCGGCGACGAGCTCAGCGTCGTGGCGGTCGTGGCCGACCGGATGCCAGCGGCGTCGTTCCTTGCCAGTGAGGGGGTCGAGGCCGTCGTAGGCCACGACGTAGAAGCGGTCCTTGCGTTGCACGATGTAGGTCATGCCTATGGGCATCGACGACTTCGACACCAACCCGAAGAGCTACGCGGGTTCCCAGTGGCCGGCCGGCTGTCGGTCGAGCGGCAAGAATGCATCGATGCCGGACTTGTGGACCGACAGGGAGATCGAGGCGCTCGCCGATGTCCGCTCGTTCCTGAGGGGCGTGGCCTATCACCGCGACGGTCGGGTGGAGGTCACGCAGCGGGATGGTGATCGGATCGACGCGGTGGTGCGAGGTTCGGTGCCGTACCTGGTCGAGCTGCGGAGGTCGCCGCGGGTGGAGTGGTCGTGCTCATGCCCGGTCGGTGAGGACGGAACCTTCTGTAAACACTGCGTCGCCGTGGCCCTCGAGGCTGCGGGGCCGAAGGCTCCAGCGAATCGCAGGACGCCGAGCGCTCGCCGAGACGATGATGAGGTCGACGTTCGGTCCTATGTCGCTGGCCTCGATGACGAGGTGCTCGTCGAGTTGGTGATGGCCCAGGTCGAGTCGGACTGGCGGCTCCGGGAACGACTCCAGGCTCGGGCACTCGCAGCTGGAGGCGGCAGCGTGGATGTTCGCGAGTGGAAGAAGCGGATCGACGCCACGTTCGGGGGCCGACGGTTCGTGGACTACGGGGAGGCACCGGCGTGGGCGCACGACGTCTTCGAGGTCATCGACGCGCTCGACGACCTCCGCTCTGCGGGCCATGCGGCGGCAGTCATCGGGCTTGTCGAACACGCGAACCGCCGGGCCGACAAGGCGGTGCAGAACATCGATGACAGCGACGGGTGGCTCACCGACATCGCCAGACGGCTCGCCGAGCTGCATCTGAGCGCGTGCGAGCAGGCTCGGCCCGATCCTGTTGAGCTGGCGCGCCGCCTCGCGGATCTGGAGCTGACCGGTGAGCTCGACACGTTCCGTCGTGCCGCGGCCACCTACGCAGAAGTGCTCGGACCCGACGGGATCGCCGAGTACCGCCGGATCGTCGAACCGAAGTGGCGCGCTGACAAGAAGAACAAGGACCCGTACGCACATGCTGCGTTCGCCTCTACCCAAGCGATGATCGGCGTCGCGCAGGGCGCGGGTGACCCCGATGAGCTCATCGCGATCCGTGGCGGCGAGCTGCGCACGCCGGGCGACTACCTGGAGATCGCCGAGGCGCTCATCGGGGCGAAGCGACGCGACGACGCTCTCGACTGGGCCCGCCGAGGACTCGCGACCTACGCCGATCGGCACTGGCAGACACCACCCCTGCGCGAGTTCCTCACCGCGCAGCTCCGCGCCGGAGGCGATGACGCCAGCGCGGAGGAACTGTGGTGGGACGCGTTCGACGCCCATCCTTCCATCGACGGGTACCGCAGGCTCCTGGCCGAGAGCCCCGAGCCTGACCGAGGTCGAGCGCAAGCGATCGACCTGCTGCGCCAGCGCCTCGATGCCGGCGACACCGAGGCGCGTTCGCGCAACCCACTGCTCGAACGGCCGCCGGCCACGACGCTGGTCGAGATCCTCCTCTACGAGGGCAACATCGACGACGCATGGACCACCGCCAACGGCCATGGCTGCGACGAACGCACCTGGATGACCCTGGCCCGGGCCCGAGAGGCCACACACCCGATGGATGCGATCCCGATCTACGAGCGGGCTGTCGCCGAGCAGATCGGCACCAAGAAGAACGGCGGCTACCGCGCCGCGGTCGACTTGCTCGCGCGGGTCCGGACCCTCGCCAGCACTGCTGGTGAACCGGAGCGCTTCACCGACCTGCTCGCCGCTATCACGACCGAGCACGCCCGAAAGCGGAACCTGATTGCGGTCATCGACAAGATGGGCTGGAGTTGACCGGCCCGACATATCGTGCAGAGCCGGCGTGACTCGATGACTGGAGTGCCAACCAGATCGAGCCCTTCTCGCAGCACTGGGGTAGACGATGGCCAAGCAACGACGAATACGCGTCGGTGACGAACTCCTCGACGACGACATCGTCGTCGTGCGAGGTGGCGATCTCGACGCCGACGCGCTGCGTAGTGACGCCGAGGACTACCGCGTCCTGTACGGCACCTACGGCTTGTCAGTGTTCGCAGCGCGAGACATCACGGTCGACGAACTGGCGCAGCAGCCCCCGCTTGTGCGCTTCGCGGTGCTCACCCTGGTACGCGCCGGCGTGCTGCGATCCGCGGGGTTCCGCCTCGAACCCACCGGCCGCAACCCCAGGCACTTCACGATCTCCTTCGACGACCTCGAAGTCGGCGTCGAAGGTTTGCGCCGCTGCGAGCACGAGAGCTGGGCCAACCCGTACCATGAGGACTGAACCCGGCAGCGGGGGAGCGACCAATGGATGACCTCGATCTCAAAGCAGACCTGAATGCCCAGGACGACGACGGCTACGGCTGGTCGCTGCTGACCCATGCACTGGATCCGGACCGTGTGCGCCCGGGGGCCATGCTGCTCGCCGGCAACCGTCACGCGCAGGCCGTCGTGCGGGTCGTCGCGGTGGACGATGACGGCCAGGTCCACTTCTCGATCCTGCCAGGAGCGGTGTCCAAGAATCGCCATCTGCTCGACCGGAGCGTGGCCTGATGATCGTCGGGTTCTTGTCACGGTGTTGTCACGGCGACGGGAACCGACGCACGCCTACGGCCGCAGACGAAGCACCGGCGACAGACCCTAGAAATACCGCCTGACCTGCGGCAACATGCCACTAGAGCCGACCAGCGCAGACGAGAACAGACGCTGACCGTCCGTCTCATAATCCGAAGGTCGCAGGTTCAAATCCTGCCCCCGCCACCACGTAGCAGGTCAGGGCCCCTTTTCGACGTTCGGAGAGGGGCTCTTGGCATTCGGGCTGGTAACCCGAAGGTGAGCGGGCCCCGATGAGTGGTCCAGGCGCTATGCGAGTGCTGGTTGGTATCGGGTGGTCCAGGCCTGGGCGAACTCGCTGGGGGTGAGGTCGCCGTGGGCGCTGTGGGGTCGGTGCTCGTTGTAGTCGATGCGCCAGTCCTCGATGAGCACCTGGGCCTCGAGGAGGTTGTCGAACTGCCAGCCGTTGAGGAACTCGTCGCGGAGCCGGCCGTTGAACGACTCGATCCACGCGTTCTGCCAGGGCGAGCCAGGGTCGATGAAGATCGACCCGACGCCGTTGAACCGGCACCAGTCCGCGACGGCGTTGGCGATGAACTCGGGACCGTTGTCGAACCGGACGAACGCCGGTGCGCCCCGAGTGAGCATGAGCCGGTCGAGGGTAGCGACCACCTTGTCGGCGTCGATGGAGCGGTCCACGACGATGGCGGGGCACTCGCGGGTGTACTCGTCGACGATGTTGAGCAGCTTGATGGTGCGGCCGTCGACGGTGGTGTCGAACTGGAAGTCCAGCGCCCACAGGGCGTTCGGTGCGATGGGGCACATGGCCCCCACGGCGGTGCCGATCCCGCGGTGGGGCTTCTTGCGCTTGCGGTAGGGCACCTTCAGGCCTTCCTCACGCCAGAGGCGCTGGATCCGCTTGTCGTTGACCTTCCAGCCCGACCGGCGAGCCGCCTTGGCCGCGCGTCGCCACCCCCACCTCGGTCGCTCCTTCGAGAAGGCCCGCAGGAACGCGCGCAGCTCGACCTCGTCATCGGAGGGGACTGGCGGTTCGAGGCGCTGGGTCGATCGGTGCTGACCGACGACCCGGCAGGCGTGACGCTGGGAGACCCCGAACCGCTCCGTGAGCATGGCCACCGCGGCCCGGCGACGGTTCGGGGTCAGAAGTTTCCCTCGGCCAGCTCCTTGAGCATCGCCTTGTCGAGCTCCGCCTCCGCGAGGAGCTTCTTCAGTCGGGCGTTCTCGCCCTCGAGCTCCTTGAGCCGCTTCGCGTCGCTGGCCTTCATGCCGCCGTACTGAGCGACCCAGCGATGCCACGTCGAGTCCGCGATCTGCAGATGGCGGCAGACCTCGTCGAGCTCGGTCCCGCCGGCGAGGAGCTTGTTGCCCTCGGCGAGCTTGCGGATGATCTGGTCGGGCGTGTGCCG
>JBKJSO010000206.1:0-6960 GCA_046595835.1 Acidimicrobiales bacterium
GTGAGCATCCAGAGGTAGTTGGCGCCGTAGCCGAGGTCGTCCCGCGGCTCGATCGGCGCGAGGCCGGACTGCAGTCGGTGGATCGCCATGATCAGCGTGGGCATCACGGCGCACATCTGCAACGCGTTGCGGCGGCGCTCCGCATGGTCGATGTCGAGGGTGGGGCGGTAGCCCTCCGAGGCGCCGACCATCGACATGGCCGACCGCACCGCCTCCATCACCGTCTTGCTCGACGCCGCGAGGGCCGGGAGCAGACCGTCGATGGCCTCGGGCACCCGGCGCAGCGGCGCGATCTCCGCAGCGAAGGCGACTCGCTCGTCCTTGCTCGGCAGGTGCCCCTCGAAGAGGAGGAACCACACCTCCTCCAGGGTGAGCTTGTCGGCCAGCTCCACGGCGTTGTACTGGCGGTAGTGGTAAAAGCCCTCGAGGCCGCGCACGTCTCCCACCGAGGTCTCAGCCACGATCACGCCCTCGAGGCCGGGAGGCGCCTCGATGGTGGAGGGGTGCACCACCGGCTGGACCTGGGCGAACTCCATGAGCGAGCGGAGGGACACGACGCCGACGAGCTTGCCGTCGTCCACCACCGGCAGATGCCGGTAGCGGTGGGCGTTGAGGGTGGCGAAGGCCTCCTGCACGGACAGGTCGGGCGCCGCGACGTCGACCGGCTGGGTCATCCACTCGCTCACCTTGGTGTCAGCGGGCGACGCGCCGGTGGCGTTGAAGCGCACGAGGTCGCGCTCGGTGAGGATCCCGATGGGGCGCTCGCCGTCGACCACGATCGCCGAGCCCTTCTTGCGCTCCTCCATCCGGGCCGCCGCCTCGGCGATGGACTCGGAGGACAGTGCCGTCACAGCCGGGGAGGTCATGACCTCGGCGACCGTGCGGGTGGTGGTCGGTGCTGGCATGACTCGGAGCCTACCGATCCGTCCCGCTTCGCGACCCCGTCCGGCGCCCCGGTCCGGATGCAGCGACAGCAACTGTTCATCGGCCCGCGCCCGGGCCGTCATCGCCTCGTGCCCTACCGGACATGTCGAAGCGCGATGGTCAGCCCATGCCCTCGATCACCGACCTCCTCCGGGCGCTTGGCCGCGAACAGGCCGTCGCCAACGTGCAACGAGCTCTCGACGACCGGCTCCGTGAGGACTGGCTCGTGGCCGGGCTGTCGCAGCGCCTCGATGCTCGGGACCGCTTCGTGTCGCTCGACCAGGCGCGGGCGACGGTCAGCATGGCTGCGAGCAGCGACGCCGCCTGAAGCGGCGAGCGGCCGTCCGCCTGTCAGCCGCTACGGCGCTTCAGCAGGGAGCCGCCGATCGCCACGGCTGCGGCGGCGGTCACGGCGGATCCGATGAGCCACGGGGCGGGCGACGTGCCGTCGTCGCGTGCATCGGCGTCCAGGGTGGTGCCCGGCAGCGCCTGGGTGGTGCTGGTGCTGGCTGAGACCGTCGGGAGGGGGCGCCCCGGCGCCTCGTAGGCCACGGCTCTGGCGGCGACCGGCAGCAGCGACGCCAGCGCGAGGGTGAGCACGAGCAGCAGACGTCGAGGCATGCTCGGGTGGTCGACCCGGTGCCCCGGTTGGTTCCCGGACCGTGGGCCCCAAACCACGCGACGGTACGGTGGAGCCATGGAGCACGTGCGCTGGACGGCTCGCCCCGAGCTGCACGAGCCGGTGGTGATCGCCGCCTTCGAAGGCTGGAACGATGCCGGTGACGCGGCATCCACCGCGGCGCGCTACCTCATCGATCGGTGGGACGCCGAGCTCGTCGCCGACATCGACCCCGAGCACTTCTACGATTTCACGTCCACGCGCCCCCAGGTGCGCCTCGACGACGACGGTCAGCGCCAGATCGACTGGCCCGCCACCGAGGTGTTCGCGGCACAGATCGCCGGCACCGAGACGCACGCCCTCATCATCGTCGGCACCGAGCCCCAGCTGCGGTGGCGCACCTACACCGACGAGCTCACCGAGATCGCCCGCTCGCACGGTGCTCGGCTCTGCATCACGCTCGGCGCCCTGCTCGCCGAGGTGCCGCACACCCGCCCCACGGCGGTCGTCGGCACGGCCTACGAACCCGACGTCGTGGCCGGCCTCGACCTCCAGCCGTCGAGCTACGAGGGGCCGACCGGGATCGTGGGTGTGCTCCACGACGCGTGGCGCCGTGCCGGGCTGCGGTCGGCGTCGCTGTGGGCAACGGTCCCGTCCTACGTGCCGGGCGCTCCCTCGCCCAAGGCCGCCCTCGCACTCGTCGAGCGCACCGCCGCCATGTTGGACACCTGGGTGCCGGCCACCGACCTCGAGATCGCATCAGCTGCCTACGAGCGCCAGGTGAGCGAGCTCGTCGACGCCGACGAGGAGACGGCCACCTACGTGACCTCGCTCGAGCAGCACCACGACAGCACCCCCGACGTGCTCCCTTCCGCAGAGACGATCGCGGAAGAGGTGGCGCGCTTCCTGCGAGATCAGTGACGCCAACCAAGGTCTGTCAGGGGGTTCCCGACTCCGGGGGGTGCCAGGGGTGGGCTCGCGGCTCGTCATAGAGCACCTCGACGGTCTCGCCCCGGATGGCCGCGAAGGCGTGCGCGCCCCACTGCGCGACGCCGACGGTCATGGCAGGGAGGTCGCCCTCGGCAAACCACCCGACGTCGGCCGTCTCGAGCGGGTGGCCCTGCAGGTCGCCGTCGGTGGCGCGGCACAGGAACACGATCGAGTACAGCGGGATGCGGGTGAAGCCCATGCGCATGCCGTCGAGCACCGCAATCACCCGCTCGGGCTCGCACGTGATGCCCGTCTCCTCGAGCACCTCCTTCACGGCCACCTCGCTGGCCGAGTAGCCCACGTCGGCCCAGCCCGTGGGGTAGAGCCACAAGCCCGAGTCGGCTCGCTGCACGAGAAGGATCCGCCCCTCGGCGTCGCGCACCACGGCCCCCACCGCCGCCTTCGGCGTTACGTACCCAGCCACGCCGGAGCCGACGCTGCGCATCCACTCCTCGACGTAGTCCTCCACGTCGAGCTCGTCGTCGGCCGCCAGCGCGGCGCGCATGTCGCCGGCGATGTGGAGGATCTCCTGGAACCGCTCCTGCTCGTAGAGGCTCTCGGTGAAGCTGAGGCCGGTGCGCGCCACACCGGCCAGTGCCTCCGACCAGCGGACGAGATCGGCATGGGTGGGCGGTAGGCGAGGCGGCACCGTGTCGGATCCTGTCAGGTCGCCAGCTCGTGGAGGAGCGCCCGCTCGATCTCGACGATGCGCATCGGCTCGTCGAGCTTCCCGCCCGTTGCGTCGCGCACGTAGAAGGCGTCGACCACGCGGTCGCCGAGCGTCTGCACCTTCGCCGACACGATGTCCAGGTCGAGCTCGGCCAGCGCCCGGGTGATGCGGTACAGGACGCCGATCGAATCAGGGGCGTGCACCTCCACGACCGTTGCCTCGCGCGACGCCCCGTTGTCGACCACCACCCGAGGAGGCTCCGCGACCGCCCCCACCTTGGGTCGCTGCCCGTACACCCGAGCGCGCTCGGCCAGGCGGGCATCGAGGTCGAGGACGCCCTCCAGCACCCGCTCGACATCGGGAACCACCTTCTCCCAGTTGATCGTCGGCCCGAAGCTCGACGCCACCCGCAACACCTCGAGGGCCACGCCGTCGCTGCTCGTCACAGCGGCATCGAGCACGGCCAGGCCGTGGAGCGCCATCACACCGGTGACGCAGCTGAACAGCCCGCGACGATCGAGAGCCACGACCGTGAGCCGATCGCCGTCACCCCGCACCACCTGGGCCCCGGCTCGCAGCAGGCGCTCGTGCTCCTCCGTGGGGAAGTCGTCGCGCACCTCGTCGGCGGTGCCGCCGCCCAGCACGTGGCCGGTGCGGCGCACGAGGTCGCGCACGAGGTCAGCCTTCCAGGCGCCCCACGCCGCCGGTCCGGTGGCCAGGCTGTCGGCCTCGGTGAGCGCGGCGAGGAGCCCGAGCGTGCGCCGATCGCCCACGGCCTCGGCCACGTGCTCGATCGTGGCCGGGTCGTCGAGGTCGCGCCGGGTGGCAGCATCGGGCAGCAGGAGGTGGTGGCGCACCATCGCCTGGAGCACAAGCACGTCGGCGGCCGGGAATCCCATGCGAGCGGCAATGGTGTCCAGCAGGTCGATCCCGACGGCGGTGTGATCGCCCGGATAGCCCTTGCCGATGTCGTGGAGCAGGGCACCGACCACGAGCAGATCCGAACGATCGGTGCGGGCGACGAGCTCCGCTGCGTTGGCGGCCGTCTCCATGAGGTGCCGGTCGACGGTGAAGCGGTGGTAGGCGTTGCGCTGCGGCTTGCTCCGCACCGCCTCCCATTCGGGGAGCACGAGCACCCAGAGCCCCATCTGGTCGAGGGCCTCCACCACCGGGATGGCCCGATGGCCGGCGAGCAGCAGGTCGACGAGGGCTCCCCGCACCTCCGCCGACCACGGCTCGGGGATCGGCGTGGTGGTGGCACTCAGTTGTTCGAGGGCGGCGCGGTGGATGGTGGTGCCCCCGGCGGCGGCCGCGGCGGCCGCCCGCAGCAGCAGGCTGTGGTCGCCTGCGGGGTCGGCGTCGAGTGCGAGGTGGATCTCGCCGTCGCGCAGCACGAGCCCGCGGCCGACGGCCTTGTCGCGCCGCGAGCGCCAGCCCAGGGGCCCGGACAGCGAAGCGTCGATGCGCCGCCACGCATCATCGCTGCGCCAGGCGATCGTGCGAGCCGCCGCCGCCACGTGGTGCATCAGATCGTCGGCGGACGGCTCGTGCAGAGCGGCCGCCACGGCGTCTTGATCCTCGAGGAGCAGTCGGTCCCCCGGTCGGCCCGTACGCCGATGCAGCTCGACGCGGGCCGAGAGCAACGTGTCGTAGGCGGCATCGAGCACTGGGTCGTCGCCCTCCCACAGCAGCCGGCGAGCCGCCTCAGCCCAGCGCAGGGCGTGGACGTCGCGCAGGCCCCCCCGGCCCTCCTTGAGATCGGGCTCGAGGAGGAAGGCCACCTCACCGGCTCGCTCATGGCGATCGCGCACCCGACGCGACAGCACCGCGAGGAGGCGCTTCGACCGCTTCTGCCACTGGGCCGTGGCCCGTCCGGCCAGCTCGTCGGTGAGATCTGGGTCGCCGGCCACGTGGCGAACCTGCAGGAGCGAGGTGGCCGTGTCGAGGTCGTCGGCGGCGAGGGCCAGGGCCTCGCGCACCGTGCGCACCGCGTGCCCGAGCTTCAGGCCCTCGTCCCAGATCGGGTACCAGACGTGATCGGCCAGCTTGCCGATGTCGGCGCGGCCGTCGTGGAGCAGCACCACATCGATGTCGGATTGCAGGCTCAGCTCCGCTCGGCCGTAGCCACCCACCGCCACGAGGGCCACGTCACCCGCACCGCACGCCTCCTCAGCGTCCCCCAGCAGCTCCGCCAGCCAGCCGTCGACCACGTCGCTGTAGCGCCGGCAGAGCGCGCCGCCGACGAGGGTGGTGTCGCCCTGCAGGGCCTCCCGGGCCGGACCGAGCTCCATCATCAACGAGTCTTGCAGGCCGTCGATCAGACAGTGTCAGCCAGCACGCGGGCTGCCACGGCGATGGGATCCCAGGGGCTCGAGAAGGGTGGTGCGTAGGCCAGGTCGAGATCGATGACCTCGTCGACGCGCATCCGGGCGTGCAGCGCGGTGGCCAGGGTGTCGATCCGTTTGGCTGCTCCCGCACCGCCGATGATCTGACCGCCGAGCAGCCGCCCGGACCCGCGCTCCGCGACCAACCGCACGGTGATCGACTCGGCATCGGGCATGTAGCCAGCGTGGGTGGTCGAATCGATCGACGCCACCACCGCATCGAAGCCGTCGCGGTCGGCTTCGCGCACGGTGAGCCCAGTGCGGGCGATCTCGAGAGAGCACACCTTCGTGATGGCCGTGCCCACCACACCCGGGAAGGTGGCGTACCCGCCACCGAGGTTGATCCCGGCGACACGGCCTTGCTTGTTCGCCACCGTCCCGAGCGCGACGTGCACGGGTCGAGCCGATACGAGGTGGTGCGACTCGCAGCAGTCACCCGCCGCGTAGACGCCGTCGAGGTTCGTGCGCTGGCGTCGGTCGACCACCAGCGCGCCCCCAACCCCTGTAATGGCACCCGCAGCGGCGGCCAGCTCCGCGTTCGGTGTCACACCGAGGCCGAGCACCACCAGATCCGCAGCGACCGGCGGCACCCCCTCGATCAGGACGCGCCCGGGTTCGAACCCGGCGACCCGAGTGTGCAACCGCACGGTGATGCCCATGCGCTGCATCGGCCCGACCAGGCGCTCGGACATCTCGGGATCCAACGTGCGCATCAGCTGGCCCGAGCCTTCGAGCATCGTGACCTGGGCGCCCCATCGCACGAACGCCTCGGCCATCTCGAGCCCGATGTAGCCGCCACCGACGACCACCACCGACTGGCACTGGGACGTGCGGGCGTGGTCGAGGAGCACCTGCGCGTCGTCGAGGGTCTGCACACCCCTCACGTGGTCGAGATCGATGCCGGGGAGGTCCGGGCGGGTCGGCCGGGCCCCCGTCGCCACGTGGAGCTGGTCGAACCCGACGCTGATGGTGCGATGACGCTGGTGATCCCGCACCTCGACCTCGCGGCGATCGAGATCGATGCCGAGGGCCTCGTGCTGCATCCGCACGTCGATGCGGTGCTTGTCTCGGAAGTCCTGCGGCGAGCGAGCCACGAGATCGTCGAGCGAGCTGACCTCGCCGCCCACGAGGTACGGGATGCCACAAGCCGAGTAGCTGGTGCGCGTACCGCGCTCGAGGGCAACGATCTCCAGGTACGGCTGGCGCCGCCGGGCCTGCATGGCCGCGGCCATCCCACCTGCGTCGCCTCCGATCACCACCAACCGGTCAGCCATGGGCTGGCAGGCTACCGGTGGCTGCGTGGGAGACTCCCCGCATGCCCGTGCGCGAGGACTCCCGCCACTACTCCACCCGCACCACCGGCGCGGGCGACG
>JBKJSO010000384.1:0-3986 GCA_046595835.1 Acidimicrobiales bacterium
GGCCCGGCGGGCGGTGGACACGGCAGGCAGTGTGAGCCGGCTCCTCGCGCCGGCCACGGAGCCCTTGAGCCCGCTGATGGGCGATCGCTCGCTGAGCGTTCGCTTCAGCACGCTGGTGCACCCGCTCGACGACCTGCGACGGGCCGCCAAGGCCGCCGACGGCAAGCTCAACGAGGAGTGCATCGGCATCAACGTCGACCGCGCCGCCGTCGAGGACCCGGACGCGTTCCGGGCCTGTCTGGGCGAGGGCTTCGACGAGGTCCTCGCCGTCGGTTGATGGAGCACCCTGATGGCATCCCCAGCTGATGTGATCGTGGTCGGCGGTGGCCCCGCCGGCGCCGCGGCAGCGATCACCCTCGCGCGTGCGGGGCGCGACGTCGTCCTCGTCGACAAGGCGACCTTCCCGCGGGACAAGATCTGCGGCGACGGTCTGACCGCAGGGGCCTTGCGCCTCCTCGAGGACCTCGGCCTTCGGCCCGAGGCGGTGCCGTCGTGGCAGCCGGTGCAGGACGTGGTGGTGAGCTCACCGTCGCACCACGAGGTGACCTTCCCGCTTCCCCGTGACGACGGCCTCTTCGCCGTGGTGGCCCGACGGGCCGAGCTCGACGCCGCGCTGCTCGACGTGGCGCGCCTCGCCGGGGTGACGGTGCACGACGGCCACGCCGTCACGGGGGCGACCGAGCTGGCCGACCGGGTGGTGCTCGAGGTCGAGGGCCTCGGAGCGCTGACCGCCCGGTATGCGATCGCAGCCGACGGCATGTGGTCGCCGATGCGCAAGCTGCTGGGGGTGGCCACCGCCGGGTACCTGGGCGAGTGGCATGCCTTTCGCCAGTACTTCACCGATGTCGGTCCCCGCGCCGCGCGGGACCTGTTCGTGTGGTTCGAGCCCGACCTCCTCCCCGGCTACGCCTGGTCGTTCCCGCTGCCCGGTGGTGGCGCCAACGTGGGGTTCGGCATCCAGCGCGACGGCGGCAACGTGGCCCGGGTCCAGGACATGAAGCAGCTCTGGCCCGAGCTGCTGGAGCGCCCGCACATCCGCGCCGTGCTCGGCCCAGATGCCCGACCAGAGTCGCCCCACCGGGCGTGGCCCATCCCGGCGCGCATCGACGAGGCGGTGCTGGCCACGCGTCGCACCCTGTTCGTCGGCGACGCGGCCGCCGCCACCGACACGATGACTGGCGAAGGGATTGGCCAGGCCCTGCTCACGGGGCTGCTGGCCGGGCGCGCCGTCGCCACGGGCGGGCTCGACGCCGCGGCCGTCGCCGCCACCTACGAGCGATCCGTGCGGGCCGCGCTGGTGGCCGACCACCGGATGTCGCTGCTGCTGGTCCGGGCGCTCAAGCACCGCAAGGGGGCCCGAGCCGCGGTGCGCATCGCGGGGGCCACCGCCTGGACGCGGCGGAACTTCGCCCGCTGGCTCTTCGAGGACTACCCCCGCGCCATCCTCGCTACGCCACGGCGCTGGCGTCGGGGCAGGCTCACGGGCTCCGGCGCCTTCAAGGGCTGACGCCAGCAGGAATTGACCGCCCGGTCAAGTCCGCGTGAGCATCGCCGCATGCGCACCCGACTGACCGACGTCCTCGAGATCGACCACCCCGTGATGCTGGCGGGAATGGGCGGGGTGTCCTACCACCGCCTTGTGGCCGCCGTGTCCGAAGCCGGCGGCTTCGGCTGCCTGGGCGCCTCGACGATGAGCCACGAGGAGATGGTGGCGGAGATCGCCAAGGTCCGTGAGCTCACCGACAAGCCCTTCGGCGTCGACCTGCTCACGGCCGCCCCCCAGGACATGGTGGCCAAGGTCACCGACATCATCGACGGCGGGGCGAGCGTGTTCGTGGCCGGCCTCGGCGTGCCGCGCGACGTCGTGGAGCTCTGCCACAGCCGCAACGTGCTCGTGGTCAGCATGTGCGGCAAGGTCCGGCACGCCATCGCCGCCGTGGAGGCGGGCTGCGACCTCGTGGTGGCGCAGGGCACCGAGGCCGGCGGGCACACGGGCAAGATCGCCACGTTCGCCCTCGTGCCGCAGGTGGTCGACGCCGTCGGTGCCCGCGTGCCGGTGGTGGCCGCCGGTGGCATCGTCGACGGGCGCGGCCTCGCAGCGGCGCTGGCGCTGGGCGCCGACGGCATCTGGGTCGGGACGCGCTTCATCGCCACACCGGAGGCGCGCGCCGTGCCCGGCTACAAGGACGCCCTGCTGCGCACCCACGAGGACGGCACCACGATCACCCGGGCCTACACGGGCAAGACGTGCCGCGTCGTCGAGAACCGGTACACGAAGGCCTTCGACGCCGAGGGCGGCGTGCCGGAGCCGTTCCCGATGCAGGTCGTGAAGTCGATGCAGGACGGTGCCAACCACCTCGGCGGCGATGAGCGCACATCCGACGTCGACCCCGACCGCGAGTTCTGGCCTGCCGGTCAAGGCGTCGGCGCGATCGACGAGCTCATCCCCGCCGGCGAGCTCGTCCGCCGCTTCGTAGCCGAGGCAGAGGCGACGCTGAGCCGTCTCAGCTGACCAGCTGCGGGCCTACATCCAGGCCTTGACCTGCTCGATGAGCTTGACCGGGTCGGCACCGATCGGGGTGACGTTGAGGACGGTGACGCCGCTCTCCTTGTAGGCGGCGATGCGGTCCTTCACGTAGCCCTCGGACCCGCACATCGTGGTGGCCTCGAGCAGCTCGTCGGGCACGAGCTTGGCGGCCTCGTCCTTCTTGCCCTCCAGGTAGAGCTCCTGGATCGCGTCGGCCTCCGCCTCGAAGCCATAGCGCTTCACGAGATCGTTGTAGAAGTTGTGACCCTTGGCGCCCATGCCGCCGACGTAGAGCGCCACCATCGGGCGGGCGAACTCACGAACTGCCTCGGCCCCCTCGCCCACGGAGAGCAGCCCGCCGGCCACCACCTCGAGCGGTCCGAGGTCGGCCGAGCGCTTGGCGGTGCCGGCGGCGAGGTCGTCGCCCCACACGTCCTTGGCCTTCTCGGGCAGGTAGAAGAGCGGGAGCCACCCGTCGGCCTTCTCGGCGGTCATCTCCACGTTCTTGGGGCCAAGCGAAGCCACGTAGATGGGGATCTCGCTGCGCACCGGGTGGTTGATGAGCTTCAGCGGCTTGCCCAGACCGGTTCCCTGACCCTCGGGCAACGGGATGTGGTAGCTGGCGCCGTCGTGCTCGACGCGCTCGCGGCGCCAGACCTGCCGGCAGATGTCGATGATCTCGCGGGTGCGGCCCAACGGCTTGTCGTAGGGCAGGCCGTGGAACCCCTCGATCACCTGGGGGCCCGACGCGCCGAGCCCGAGCACGCAGCGACCCTCGGACAGGGCATCGATCCCCGCCGCCGTCATGGCGATGAGCGTTGGCGTGCGGGTGTAGATGGGCAGGATGCCCGCGGCGAGCTTGACGGTGCTCGTCCTGGCAGCCAGGTAGCCCATGCTGCTGACGGCGTCGAAGCTGTACGCCTCGGCCACCCAGACCATGTCGAGCCCGGCCTTCTCGAGCTCGACGACCTGGTCGACGCCCTGCTTGAAGCCACCCGCGTAGCTGAGCTGTGTGGACAACTGCATGAGTACCCCTCTGGGATCGTGACGGATCGGGATCGGATGTGGTGCGCGTCAGCTCGCGGGCGCGAGGCGCTCGCGAGCCTTCTTCGACCGCTCAAGCAGGTGGGCCGGCACGCCGAACGCGTTGTCGGCGGCGACAGCCGCGTCACCGGCTCCGTCATCTGACGGGCCGTCGGCAGTGGCGACTGAAGCCACCACGGCGACGCGCTGGTCGACCGGGATGAAGTCGCCCGGACGAACGAGGTGTCGTCCGTCGAGCAGCCCGTGCTCGATGCCGTCCTGGAAGAGCACCCGGTAGCGCATCCAGGTGATCCCCGACACCACGAGGACCTTCCCAGGGGTGCCGGCGGGCACGCCGGGCAGGTCGACGTTGGCGACGACCTTCTCGTGTCGCTTGAGCTCGATCGAGGCGATGCGGGCGGACATGGCGGACAGT
>JBKJSO010000445.1:0-3386 GCA_046595835.1 Acidimicrobiales bacterium
CGTTGGCTCCCGGCCCGAACCCACGGTTGCGGGGCAGGGCGATGAGCTCGACGCCCTCGGGCAGCCCGGCCCGGACCTCCGCTAGCGCCTCCGGGGTCGACCCGTTGTCGACCACCACGACGCGCACGCCACCCGGCACACCGTCGGCGAGGAAGCGTCGCACCGTGGGCACGCAGCGCTCGGGGCGGTTCCAGTGGAGGATGACGATGGGCAGCACGTCGCTCATCCTGGCCGCTGGTTCCCTCCGGACACGACCCGACGCCGTGGCAGGCTGAGCAGATGCCCACGAACGCCACCGGCTCCGGCACCCCCCTCCCCGACCTCTCGGCCGCGAGTCGGATGATGTCGTTCATCGACGCGGCGCCCTCGCCGTTCCACGCCTGCGCCGAGGCGGCCCGCCGGCTCGAGGCGGCGGGGGGGTTCACCGCGCTGGTGGAGTCTGACGGCTGGCCCACCGGTCCCGGCTCGTTCTACGTGCAGCGAGGCGGCAGCCTCGTGGCATGGTCGGTGGGCGCCCACCACCGCTCGACGGACGGGTTCCGGCTCGTCGGGGCCCACACCGACAGTCCCAACCTGCGGGTGAAGCCCCACGCCGATGCCGGTCGCGTCGGCTACCGCCAGGTGGCGGTGGAGGTCTACGGCGGTGCGCTGCTCAACTCGTGGCTCGACCGCGATCTCGGCCTGTCCGGGCGCGTCGTCATCCGCGGTGGCGACGGTCCCGAGGAGCGGCTGCTCCTCGTCGATCGTCCCCTGCTCCGCGTGCCCCAGCTGGCCATCCACCTCGACCGCGAGATCTCCACCGAAGGCCTCCGCATCAACCCCCAGCAGCACCTCAGCCCCATCTGGGGCCTCGGCGACCCCACGCCAGGCGGGTTCGCGACCTTCGTGGCCGGCGAGCTCGACGTGCCGGCCGACGCCATCCTCGCCTGGGACCTCATGGCCCACGACCTCACCCCCAGCACCCTCCTAGGCGCCGACGACGAGCTGGTGAGCGCTCCCCGGCTCGACAACCTGTGCTCTTCCTGGGCCGGCGTGGAGGCACTGGTGGCCGCCACCTCCGACGGCGCCGACCCCGCCCAGGTACCGCTGCTCGTGCTGTTCGACCACGAGGAGATCGGCTCGACCTCCGCGCGCGGCGCCGACTCCGCCATGCTCCCCGCCATCGTCGAGCGCATCGTGCTCGGCCTGGGGGGTGGGCGCGACGATCTGCTACGGGCGCTGGCGGCGTCGGTCTGCTGCTCGGCCGACAACGCCCACGCCACCCATCCCAACTACCCCGAGCGCCACGAACCGGGTCACCTGATCGAGCTCAACAAGGGCCCGGTGCTGAAGGTGAACTCGAACGTGCGCTACGCCACCGACGCGGCCAGTGCGGCCACGTTCCTCCTCGCCTGCGAGCAGGCCGGCGTGCCGAACCAGCGCTACGCCCACCGCAGCGACCTGCCGTGTGGCTCCACGATCGGACCGATCACCGCGTCACGCCTCGGCATCCCCACCGTCGACGTGGGCGCACCACAGCTGGCCATGCACTCCGCGCGCGAGCTGTGCGGATCCGCCGACCCGTCGTACTACACGGCCGCCATGGCCGCCTTCCTCGCCCCGATCCCCTGAGTCCGCCCGCGGTGCCACCAAGGCCTGGCCTTGGCAGACTGGGACCATGACGACCAACCCCGTCCCCACCGACGACGAGCTCCGCCAGCGCCTCACGCCCGAGCAGTACGAGGTCACGCAGAAGGGCGGCACCGAGCGGGCCTTCACCGGCGCCTACGCCACCACCAAGGACCCGGGCACCTACCGCTGCATCGTGTGCAACACCGAGCTGTTCCAGTCCGACACCAAGTACGACTCCGGCAGCGGTTGGCCCAGCTTCACCGAGCCGGCCGCCGCCGACCGCGTGCGCCTCATCACCGACTCCAGCCACGGCATGATCCGCACCGAGGTCCGCTGCGCCAACTGCGATGCCCACCTCGGTCACGTGTTCCCCGATGGCCCCGGCCCCACGGGCGAGCGCTACTGCATGAACTCGGCGTCGCTCAACCTCGACCCTGACCCTGACCCCGACCCCGACCCCGACCGCTGACCCCTGACCGGTTCTGTGCGCACTCAGCCCCGCATGGCGGGGCCGAGTGCGCACAGAACCGAGATCTGGAGTGAGGTAGTGTCGAACGCATGTTCGACACCGCTGCCCTGACCGACGAGCAGGCCCGGGCCGCCGGCCACACCGGCGGCAACCTGTTGATCGTGGCCGGGGCGGGCACGGGCAAGACCACCACCCTCGCGGCGCGCCTGGCCCACCTCGTGGACGCGGGGGTGGCGCCCGAGGAGATCCTTCTGCTCACGTTCAGCCGTCGGGCCGCCGCCGAGCTCGTGGCCCGCGCCGAGGCCACCACGGGCCAGCGCGTTGCGGCGGCCTGCTGGTCGGGCACCTTCCATGCGGTGGCCAACCGGTTCCTGCGTCGCTACGGCCGTGCCATCGGCATCGAGCCGAGCTTCACCGTGCTCGACCAAGGCGATGCCGCCGACCTGCTGGCCATGCTGCGCGACGAGCTGCGCCCACCGGGCGCCGAGGCGCGTCGCCGCACGAACAAGGACGCGCTGGCGGGCATCTGGAGCCGCTGCGTCAACACGCGCCAGCCCCTCGCTGAGGTGCTCGAGCGCTGGTATCCCTGGTGCCGCGACGACCTCGACGAGCTGCGGGGTGTGTATGGCGCCTACGTCGCCCGCAAGCGCCGAGACCAAGTGCTCGACTACGACGACCTGCTCCTGCAGTGGTGGGCGCTGCTGCGCACGCCATCGGTCGCCAGCCTCATCGGCGAGCAGGTGCGCCACGTGCTGGTCGACGAGGTGCAGGACACGAATGCCCTCCAGGGAGACCTGCTGGCCGAGCTGGCCCAGCTCGGGGCCACCCTCACCGCCGTCGGCGACGACGCCCAGGCCATCTACGGCTTCCGCGCCGCGACGGTGCGCAACATCCTCGACTTCCCCAACCGCTTCGCGGCCGACGTGGTCACCCTCACCCGGAACCACCGCTCCACCCCCGAGGTGCTGGCCGCCGCCAACGAGGTGATGGTCGACGCTCTCGAGCGCCACCCCAAGGACCTTCGCTCGATGCGGCCCACGGGGGCACGGCCCCGGCTCGTGACCGCGCACGACGAGCACGCGCAGGCGGTGGCGGTGTGCGACGCCCTCCTCGAGCGACTCGACGCGGGTGTGGCCCTGCGGCACCAGGCCGTGCTGTTCCGCACCACGCACCACAGCGAGGTGCTCCAGGTCGAGCTCACGATCCGCAAGATCCCCTTCGTGCTCTACGGCGGGCTCCGCTTCCTCGAAGCGGCCCACGTGAAGGACCTCGTGTGCTCGCTCCGGCTCGTCGAGAACCCCGCCGA